>DATEKY010000375.1:0-5649 GCA_035277225.1 Xanthobacteraceae bacterium | reverse complement strand
GCTTGCGGCGATCATCTATCGCAGCATCGGCGTGAAGAGCTTCATCGACATCGCGGTCGAATGCGGCCTGCTCGCCGGCATGGTGCTGTTCATCATCGCGGCGGCCGGCTCGTTCGCCTGGACGTTGACGGCCGCGAACCTTCCCTCCGGCCTGATGAGCGCGATGCACCTGGTCGGCGACAGCCGCGTGCTGTTTCTGGTGGGGTCGATGGTGCTGCTGATCGTGGTCGGCTCGCTGCTCGAAGGCCTGCCGGCACTGATCATCCTCGCGCCGCTGCTGATGCCGATCGCCAACTCGCTCGGCATCGACAGCATCCACTACGCCATGGTGATCCTGCTCGCGATGGGCATCGGGATCTTCATCCCGCCGATCGGCATCTGCTTCTACATCTCGTGCGCGGTGTCGGAGGCCGACGTCGAGGCCACATCGAGAGCGATGCTGCCTTATCTCGGCGTGCTGATCCTCGGCGTGCTCGCGGTCGCCTTCGTCCCCTGGTTCACCCACGCTGTCCCCAATCTGGTCGGCGCCCGCTGACCACCATATCTTTGGAAAAACGTCCGCATGACCGACCTCTGCCAAGGCCCCAATCCCGACGTGCGCAAGCCGCGCATCGCAATGCCGCCGGGCACGACCGACACGCACTTTCACCTGTTCGGACCGGAGGCGCGCTATCCCTATGTGGCAGGCCGCGAGTACACCCCGCCGGATGCCACGGCCGAGGAAGCGCGGCGCGTCTTCGATGCGCTCGGCGTGCAGCGTTGCGTCATCATCCAGCCGAGCGTGCACGGCCACGACAATCGCTGCCAGCTCGAACGGGGCGCCGCGATCGGGCTTCCGATGCGCGCCGTCGTCGTGACCCCGCGCGATGTCACCGACGCCGAGCTGGCGGCGCTCGACCAGCAGGGTGCGCGCGGCATGCGCTTCATCCTGGCGCATGCGGGCGGGTTAGATCCGGCCGACCTCGAGTTCTATGCCGGCCGCATGAACGAACTCGGCTGGCACATCCAGCTGATGGTGAGGCCGCAGCATCTGGTCGAGTTGGAGCAGCGGCTCGCGCGGCTCACCTGCCCGATCGTGATCGATCACATGGCCATGGTCCGGCCGGCCGACGGCTTGCAGCAGCCGGCGTTCCAGGCGCTGCTGCGGCTGCTCGCGGCCGGCCATACGTGGGTCAAGCTGACCGGCGCCTACCGGCTGTCCGACGCGCGGCCCCACTATCCGGATATCGCCCCGTTTGCGCGAGCGCTGGTCGCGGCGCGGCCCGACCGCGTCGTCTGGGGCACCGACTGGCCGCACGCCGCGTTCCGCGGCCGCATGCCGAACACCACCGACCTTGCCGACCTGCTCGGCGAATGGATTCCGGACGAGGCCACGCGCAAGCGCATCCTCGTCGACAACGCGGCGACGCTCTACGGATTTTAGCGCGGCGGCAAAACCCACCGGGCCGGCGTCCGTATGTGCTAGAGCATGATCCCGAAAAGCATGTCCTCGACCCCGATCGGGGATGGGTACCGGTTTTCGGAGAAGATCATGCTCCGCTAAAAGCTAGCGGACGCTGATTTCGGGTGGCGGATGAATCCCGTCGTTGCCTTTCTGCTCAACGCGCTCGCCCTCTACGCGGCGATCGGCGCCGTGACGGCGGTCGCATTCGTGCTGTTCGGCGTGACGCGGGTCCAGCCGGCGCCGGTCAGCCCCGGCGCGCGCATCCTGCTATTGCCCGGCGCGCTGGCGTTGTGGCCCTACGTGCTGATCCGCTGGTTCAAGGCGAAGGCGCCATGACGCGCGGGCACCGCACCGTTCACCGCCTGCTGTGGCCGGCGCTCGCCGTCATCGTGGCGCTCGGCTTCACAATGGCGCTGGTGCTGCGCCCGCCTCCGGAGCCGCCTGCGCAGGCGGAGCCGAAATGAGCGCCGGTTTCCAGGCGGTGCAGTGGAACCGGCGCAAGCTCGTCTATGACGCGATCCTCATCGGCTGCGTCGTGCTGTTCATCGGCACATTCATGACTGTCGGCGCGCTGCGCAATCCACCGGCCGACCCGCCGGCCTGGATCAACCTGCGCATCAAGGCATTCGGCACTTGCGCGTTTACGATGCTGACGATCATCCTGACGATCGGACCGCTCGCGCGGCTCAATCCGCGTTTTTTGCCGCTGCTCTACAACCGCCGCCATTTCGGCGTGCTGACGTTTCTGGTCGCGCTCACCCACGCCTACTCGGTGGTCGACTGGTTCGCCGTGCAGGGCGCGATGAGCGACCTGATGAACGAGATGACCGGCAGTCCCAATTACGGCAAGTTCATCGGCTTCCCGATCAAGGCGCTCGGCCTGTTCGGCCTCACCGTGATGTTCCTGCTCGCCGCAACCAGCCATGATTTCTGGCTCGCGTTCCTCACCCCGCGCGTCTGGAAGGCGCTGCACATGGCGCTGTATCTGGCCTACGGCGTGCTGGTGATGCATGTGGCGCTCGGCGCGATGCAGGAGGATCGGCGCGTATTCATCCCGCTGCTGCTCGGCGGTTCGTTCGCGCTGGTCTGCGCACTCCACATTGCTGCGGGATGGCGCGAGCGCGAGGTCACGCAGCCGCATGACGGCTGGCTCACGGTCGGCCCGCCCGGCTCGATCCCGGACAAGGCGGCGCGCATCGTCACCGCGCCGGACGGCGAGCGCATCGCGGTGTTCCGCGACGGCAACCAGATCGGCGCGCTGACGAACGTTTGCGCGCACCAGAACGGCCCGCTCGGCGAGGGCCGCATCGTCGACGGCTGCGTCACCTGCCCGTGGCACGGCTACCAGTACCGCCTCGAGGACGGCTGCGCGCCGCCACCGTTCACCGAAAAGCTCGCGACCTACCGCGTGCGGCTGCGCGACGGGGTGATCGAGGTCGATCCGACGGCGCTGCCGCCGGGGACACCGGCGGCGATCCAAATAGGCTGAGGATTGCGGTTTCCCGCTGCTTGCCGCACCGCGCGCGCGTGCTAAACCGCCGGTGCATGAACATCCTCCTCCTCGGCTCGGGCGGGCGCGAACATGCGCTCGCCTGGAAGATCGCCGCCTCGCCGCTGACGACGAAGCTCTGGTGCGCGCCCGGCAATGCCGGGATCGCGCAGGAGGCCGAATGCGTGGCGCTCGACATCACCGATCACGCCGCCGTCGTGGCGTTCTGCAAGGCCAGCAAGGTCGACTTCGTCGTCGTCGGACCTGAGGCACCGCTGGTCGCCGGGATCGTCGACGATCTCGAAGCCGCCGGGTTCAAGACCTTCGGCCCGCGCAAGGATGCGGCGCGGCTCGAAGGGTCCAAGGGGTTCACCAAGGATCTCTGCCGCGCTCACAACATTCCCACCGGCGCCTATGAGCGCTTCACCGCAGCCGAGCCCGCAAAGGCTTACGCGCGCCGGCAGACGACGCCGATCGTGATCAAGGCCGACGGGCTCGCGGCCGGCAAGGGCGTGATCATCGCCGAGACCATCGCGGAGGCCGAAGCCGCGATCGACATGATGTTCGGCGGCGGCCTGGGCGATGCCGGCGCCGAAGTGGTGATCGAGGAGTTTCTCGTCGGCGAGGAAGCCTCGTTCTTCGCGCTGTGCGACGGCGAGACCGCGATTCCGCTTGCCTCGGCGCAGGATCACAAGCGCGCGTTCGACAACGACCAGGGTCCCAACACCGGCGGCATGGGCGCCTACTCGCCCGCACCGGTGATGACGGCCGAGATCACGCGCCGCGCGATGGACGAGATCGTGCTGCCGACGGTGCGCGCCATGCGCGAAATGGGCGCGCCGTTCAAGGGCGTGCTGTTCGCCGGACTGATGATCACCGCGCAGGGTCCGAAGCTGATCGAGTACAATGTCCGCTTCGGCGATCCCGAATGCCAGGTGATGATGCTGCGGCTGATGTCGGATCTGCTGCCGGCGCTGATCGCCGCGCGCGACGGGCAGCTGAAGAATTTCGATCTGCGCTGGTACGACGACGCGGCGCTGGTGGTCGTGATGGCGACTAACGGATACCCGGGCAGCTACGGCAAAGGCTCGGTGATCGGCGGGCTTGAGGCCGCGGCCGCCATGGACGACGTGCAGATCTTCCACGCCGGCACGAAGACCGAGGGCGGCCGCATCACGGCGAACGGCGGGCGCGTGCTCGGGGTCGCGGCGACCGGCCAGTCGGTGCGCGAGGCGCAGGCGCGCGCCTATGCGGCGGTCGACAAGGTGGAATGGCCGGGCGGCTTCTGCCGACGGGACATTGGATATCTGGCGGTCGCGCGGGAGAAAAATGACGAAAAATCAGGCATGTAGCACGCACGACCGCATTCGTATATATTGAGTGAGCGTTCGTATATACGAGTTGCACCATGACCGTGCTGATCAAGGATGAAGAGGCGGACCGAATGATCCGTCAGCTCGCCGAACGGACTGGCGAGACGATCACCGATGCCGTCAAAGGCGCGGTCTCCGAGAAGCTCGCGCGCACCCCGCTATCCGAGAAGGAAGTCGCCGAGCGCCTGCGTCGCATCGAGGCCATCATCGCGAGAGCCGAGGCGATGCCCACGCTGGACCATCGATCCGCAGACGAGATTCTCGGCTACAACGACAAGGGACATTTCGACTGATGGTCGTCGATACGTCGGCTGTCATCGCCCTGATCTTCCGCGAGCCGGAGTGGCATGAGCTGTCGCGTATCGCCGCCGGCGACCCCATTCTCGCAATCTCCGCGATCAGCGTTCATGAAGCGTCGGTGGTGACGGCTGGAAAGAAGAGGGATCCGGCGGCCGTTCAGCTCGTCGACGATCTCATTCGCGATCTCGAGATCGACGTGGCGCCTGTCGATCTTGCAAGTGCACACGCGGCGCGCGCCGCCTACTTCCGCTTCGGCAAGGGTTACCACCCTGCCGGACTGAATCTGGCGGATTGCTTCTCCTATTCGCTCGCGAAGACGCGCGACGAGCCTCTGCTGTTCAAAGGCGGCGATTTCCTCAAGACTGATATCGTGCCAGCTTGGCGCCCATGACAAGCTCCCGGGAACGTTCATGACCAGCATCGACCGCCAGGCGGCCTACAGCGGCACCAAGGATGTCTCGGCGCCGCTGCGCTTCGACACCGCGCGGCTCGAGGCGTACCTGGCGGCGAACGCCAAAGGCTTCGAAGGCCCGCTGACCGTGCAGCAGTTCCGCGGCGGGCAGTCGAACCCGACCTATTATCTCGAGACGCCCTCGCGCAAATACGTGCTGCGGCGCAAGCCGCCGGGCAAGCTGCTCCCCTCCGCGCATGCGGTCGACCGCGAGTTCAAGGTGATCAGCGCGCTCCACGCCCAGGGCTTCCCGGTCGCCGAGCCGGTGGTCTACTGCGCCGACGCGAGCGTTACCGGCACGGCGTTCTACGTGATGGGCTTCGTCGCCGGCCGCGTGATCTGGGTGCCGGAGATGCCGGACTCAAATCCGGCCGAGCGCGCCGCCGTGTTCGACGCGATGAATGCGACACTGGCGCGGCTGCATTCCTACGAGCCGTCCGCGATCGGGCTCTCCGACTACGGCAAGGGCGAGAACTACGTCGCGCGCCAGGTCGACCGCTGGTCGAAGCAATACCGCGCCTCCGAGACCGAGAAGATCGACGAGATGGAGCGCATCATGGAGTGGCTCCCGCGCCATCTGCCGCCGCCCGCG
>DATEKY010000374.1:0-7646 GCA_035277225.1 Xanthobacteraceae bacterium | reverse complement strand
CGGCGGCACGAGCGTCGCCTTGCCCGAGGCCGCCGCGCCGCCGCTCCCGCCGAGCCAGACCTCCAAGATGATCGACATGGCGCAGGTGCAGGGTCAGGTGCACGCGCAATCGATGCAGAAGGTCGGCGAGCTCGCCGAACGCAATCCGAACGAGACGGTCGCGATCGTGCGCCAGTGGCTGCAGGAGGCGCACTGATCCATGGCCGCGGCAGCAAAACTGGCGGACAAGTCACACGAGATCGCCGATCTCGTCGCCACGCTTGCGGGGCGCCAGACCGGCAGGGGCCCGGGCAAGACCCTCACCGGCCCGGAGCGCGCCGCCGTGTTGATGCTCGCGCTCGGCGAGCAGCACGGCGAGAAGATCTGGAAGCTGCTCGACGACGACGAGCTGCGCCAGCTCTCCATCGTGATGTCGACGCTCGGCACGGTCGAGGCGGAATCGGTCGAATCCCTGATGATCGAGTTCGTCGGCCGGCTCTCGGCCTCGGGCGCGCTGCTCGGCAATTTCGACGCGACCGAGCGCCTGTTGGTGCAATACCTTCCGCCCGACCGTGTCTCCAACATCATGGAGGAGATCCGCGGGCCGGCCGGCCGCAACATGTGGGAGAAGCTCTCCAACGTTCAGGAGCAGGTGCTCGCGAACTACCTGAAGAACGAATACCCGCAGACCGTCGCCGTGGTGCTGTCGAAGATCCGCCCCGAGCATGCAGCGCGCGTGCTCGCGATCCTGCCCGAGGAGCTCGCGCTCGACGTCGTCACGCGCATGCTCAAGATGGAGGCGGTGCAGAAGGAAGTGATCGAGCGGTTGGAAAACACGCTGCGCACCGAGTTCATGTCGAGCCTGTCGCAGACCCGCCGGCGTGACGCGCACGAGACCATGGCGGAGATCTTCAACTCGTTCGACCGCCAGACCGAGACGCGCTTCATCACCGCGCTGGAGGAGATGAACCGCGAGTCCGCCGAGCGCATCAAGGCGCTGATGTTCACCTTCGACGACCTGGTCAAGCTCGACGCCGGCTCGGCGCAGACGCTGATGCGCCACGTCGACAAGGACAAGCTGGCGGTGGCGCTCAAGGGCGCGAACGACACGGTGCGCCAGTTCTTCCTCGGCAACATGTCGACCCGCGCCGCCAAGATGCTGGTCGACGACATGGGCGCGATGGGCCCGGTGCGGCTGCGCGACGTCGACGAGGCGCAGGCGCTGCTGGTCAATCTGGCGAAGGACCTCGCCGCCAAGGGCGAGATCATGATCGCCAAGAGCGGCGGCGACGACGAGCTGGTGTACTGAGATGGGCGCTCCGGTCAAATTCCTGTTCGAGGACGACTTCACCGGCGGCAACGACCGCCGCGCCAAGCCGACGATCCCGCTGGCGCAGCACGAGGCGGCACTGGTGCAGGCGCAGGCCGACGCGTATCGCAGCGGCATGCTGGCGGCCGAGGCCAAGATCGAGGCGCGCGCGGCGAACGCCTGCGACCGCATCGCGCAGGGCCTCACGACGCTCGCACAAAGCCTGCAGGCGGTCGAAGCGCGGCTCGAGGCCGAGTCGGTCGAGGTCGCATTCTCGGTCGCGCGCAAGCTCGCGCCGGAATTGATCGCCGGCGAGCCGTTCGGCGAGATCGCAGCGCTCGCCGCCGGCTGCTTCCGCCAGCTGATCGCGGCGCCGCACGTCGTGGTGCGCATCGCCGAGCCGATCTACGAGCTCGCGCACAAGCGGCTGGAGGAGATTGCGCGGCTGCACGGATTCGAGGGACGGCTGGTCGTCCTGGCCGACCCCGGCATGGCTGCGGGCGACTGCCGCATCGAATGGGCCGACGGCGGCCTGTCGCGCGACCGCGCCGCGACCGAACAGGCGATCGGCGAAGCGGTGACGCGCTATGTCGCGGCGCGCCGCGGAAACAGTGTGGAGGATTGAGGCAATGAGTGATCCGAAAGTGCCCCTGCCCGAGCTCGACGGCAAGGCCGACGTCATCGGGCGCACCGACGAAGCTCCGCTCGCCCCCGACGCGGAGGATCATTCGCGCAGCGCCTCCGATCTTGAAGCGATCTTCGACGTGCCGGTGCAGGTGTCGGCCGTGCTCGGCCGCGCCCGCATGGACGTCGGCGAGCTGCTCAAGCTCGGACCCGGCACCGTGCTCGAGCTCGACCGCAAGGTCGGCGAGGCGATCGACATCTACATCAACAACCGCCTGGTGGCGCGCGGCGAGGTCGTGCTGGTCGAGGAGAAGCTCGGCGTCACCATGACGGAAATCATCAAAGCGGAGCGGAATTGATGCCCGCGCGCGTGCGAGAAGGAGTTTAGCGATGCGCCTGCTGATCGTCGGAACGCTGCAAGGCCAGCTCACGGTCGCGACCAAGATCGCGATGGACAAGGGCGCCAACGTCACCCACGCCGACAATTCCGACATGGCGCTGCGCGTGCTGCGCTCCGGGCGCAGCGCCGACCTGCTGCTGGTCGAGGTCGCGGTCGACATCCGCGATCTGGTCACGCGGCTCGAAGCCGAGCACATCGTCGTGCCGATCGTCGCCTGCGGCATGGGCACCGATGCGCGCGCCGCCGTGGCGGCGATCCATGCCGGCGCCAAGGAATACATCCCGCTGCCGCCCGATCCGGAGCTGATCGCAGCGGTGCTCGCCGCGGTCGCCGACGATCACCGCGACTTCATCTATCGCGACGAGTCGATGGCGAGTGTCGTCAAGCTGGCGCAGCAGATCGCGCCGAGCGATGCCTCGGTGCTGATCACCGGCGAATCCGGCACCGGCAAGGAGGTGCTGGCGCGCTATGTGCACGCGAAATCGAGCCGCGCGCGCGCGGCCTTCATCTCGATCAATTGCGCCGCGATCCCCGAACATCTGCTGGAATCCGAATTGTTCGGCCACGAGAAGGGTTCGTTCACCGGCGCGGTCGCGCGCCGCATCGGCAAGTTCGAGGAAGCGAACGGCGGCACGCTGCTGCTGGACGAGATTTCCGAGATGGACGTGCGGCTGCAGTCGAAGCTGTTGCGCGCCATCCAGGAGCGCGTGATCGACCGCGTCGGCGGGGCCAAGCCGGTGCCGGTCGACATCCGCATCATAGCGACCTCAAACCGCAACCTGGCCGACGTCGTGAAGGCCGGCACGTTCCGCGAGGACCTGTTCTACCGGCTCAACGTCGTGAACCTGAAGATCCCGCCCTTGCGCGAGCGGCCCGCCGACGTGCTCGAGCTCGCCGATCACTTCGTCAAGATGTACGCTAGGGCGAACGGCATGCTGCGCGTGCTCTCGACCGAGGCGCGCGCGCAGCTGATCGCCAACCGCTGGCCCGGCAACGTGCGCGAGCTGGAGAACGCGATGCACCGCGCGGTGCTGATCGCGCCGCATGAGGCGATCGGGCCGGAATCGATCATCTCGCCCGACGGCGCGCGGCTCGACGCGCAGCGCGCAGCGCCCGCGGTCGCACACGCGACGCTCGCGGCCGAGACCGTGACGCGCGCGCTGGTCGGGCGCACGGTCGCCGACGTGGAGCGCGATCTGATCCTTGAGACGCTGAAGCACTGCCTCGGCAACCGCACCCATGCGGCGAACATTTTAGGGATCTCGATCCGCACCCTGCGCAACAAGCTCAACGAATACGCCGGCGAGGGAGTCACGATTCCGCCGCCGGGCAATGGCGGGACGGATTTCCGCATGGCGGGGTAAGGCGCGCGCCGCTCGCGGATTAAGATCAGGACGCCACGCCTTCGCCACCGTGCTGCCGCCGTCATGGATTCGTCTGGGCGTCGGGGCGAATCACCCAGTCTCGCCGCCGGGGCGGGCGGTCCGATGACCGCACGGGCACCGCTTTAACTCTCCGTTAACCATAAGCGCGCAGCGTAACTGCGGGCGGCTGGGAGTCTGTGAGGTTGTCGTGTCCGGCGTTGCCCGCGCTCAGCGCGCAATGCGCTTCCGTGGCCGCTCGTACATGGCGTTCGTGCTGACGCCGGAGCCGCCTCTCGCCGACTGGCTGCGCGAACTCGACGAGCGGATCGGGAACTCGGCCGGCTACTTCGTCGGCCGGCCTGTCGTTGTCGATCTCTCCGCCGTCGCGCTGAGCGGCGCCGGCATCGCACACCTGGTTTCCGAATTGTCGTCGCGCGACATCCGCGTCATGGGACTTGAAGGCGCCGACCCCGCGACGCTTCCGCCCGGGCTGCCGCCGGTCCTCACCGGCGGCCGTGCCGCCTCGCCAACCGAGCCGGCAAGGCAGCCTGCGCCCGCGAAGGCCGAGGCGCCGCGGGTGGCTTCGCTCTTGCTCGACAGCCCGGTTCGCTCGGGCCAGTCCGTCATTTTCCCCGACGGCGACGTGACGGTGCTCGGCTCGATTGCGTCCGGCGCCGAGGTGTTGGCGGGCGGGTCGATCCACGTCTACGGCGCGCTGCGCGGCCGCGCGCTCGCCGGCACGCACGGCAACCCATCCGCGCGCATTTTCTGCAGCCGGATCGAGGCCGAGCTGCTCGCCATCGACGGCTACTACCGGACCGCCGACGAACTCGACGCGAGCCTGCTCGGCAGGCGCGCGCAAGCCTGGCTCGCCGACAACGCGCTGATGATCGCGGCGCTGGACTGAACATAAGGAGGAGAAAGAATGGGCAAAGTCCTGGTTGTGACGTCGGGCAAAGGTGGGGTCGGCAAGACGACGTCCACCGCCGCCCTCGGCGCCGCGCTCGCGCAAGGCGGACAGAGCACGGTGGTGGTGGATTTCGACGTCGGCCTGCGCAATCTTGACCTCGTGATGGGGGCGGAACGCCGCGTGGTCTACGACCTGATCAACGTGACGCAGGGCGTCATCAAGCTTCCCCAGGCGCTGATCCGCGACAAGCGGCTGGAAAACCTGTTCCTGCTGCCGGCCTCGCAGACCCGCGACAAGGACGCGCTCACCGAGGACGGCGTCGCGCGCGTGATCGCGGAGCTGCGCGAGAAATTCGCCTGGGTGATCTGCGACAGTCCGGCCGGCATCGAGCGCGGCGCCACGCTCGCGATGCGCAATGCCGACGCCGCGATCATCGTCACCAATCCCGAGGTCTCCTCGGTGCGCGATTCCGACCGCATCATCGGCCTGCTCGACTCCAAGACCGTAAAGGCCGAGCAAGGCGAGCGGATCGAGAAGCATCTGCTGATCGCGCGCTACGACGCGGCGCGCGCGGCCCGCGGCGAAATGCTGAGCATCGAGGACGTGCTGGAAATCCTGTCGATCCCTCTGCTCGGCATCGTGCCGGAAAGCCAGGAGGTGCTGCGCGCCTCCAATATCGGCTCCCCGGTCACGATCAGCAGCACGGCAAGCGCGCCCGCACGCGCCTATCAGGCGGCCGCGCGCCGGCTGTGCGGCGAGGACATCGAAATGACGATACCGAGCGAACGCAAGAGCCTGCTCGGACGCCTGCTGGGACGGAGGGCGGCATGAATCTGTTCAACTTCATGCGGCGCGCCAGCTCCGCGCCCGTCGCGCGCGAACGGCTGCAGATTCTGCTCGAGTACGAACGGCGGATGGTGAGCAAGTCGGATCTGGTCGCCGTGTTGCGCCAGGAAATCCTTGCCGTCATCAGCCGGCACGTTGCCGTCGACCCCGACAAGGTGCAGGTGAAGATCGATCGGGGGTCTTGCGTCTCGCTGCTCGAGGTGGATGTCGAGTTTCCGAACAGCTCGGCCGCGCGCGCGTGAGCGGAGCTCCGGAGAGCCGGGACGCAGTCAGTGAGGTGCTTCGATGCCAAAACATGGCGCGGACCACGATCATGGCGCAGACGTCGCAACGCTCGTCGGCCGCACGCTGGCGGATCTCGAACGCGAACTGATCATGGAGACACTCAAGCGCTGCCTCGGCAACCGCACCCATGCGGCAAACATTCTGGGGATCTCGATCCGCACACTGCGCAACAAGCTCAACGAATACGCCGGCGAGGGCGTCGCCATTCCGCTGCCGGGCAATGGCGGGACGGATTTCCGCATGGCGGGGTGAGGGACGCGCGCTCTCTCGCTCCCTCCCCCTGAAAGGGGGAGGGTCGGGGTGGGGGTCAGTTAACTCGGCCAAGATGATCCTCACCCGGTTCGCTTCGCGAACCGACCTCCCCTTTTTCAAGGGGAGGTATGGCACCGAGCGCCAGGCACGGCCTCACCGCCAGAACGGCTTCTCGCATTCGCGCGCCGCATCGACGCGTGTGATCCCGATGTCGCGCAGCATGGCGTCGTCGAGCGAGGCGAGCGCGCGGCGCTGGCGTGTCCGCTCGATCCAGAGCTTGATCGTGAGGTAGCCGGCAACGAGCGCAGGCGTTTCGTGGTGCGGACGCCAGGTCGTGTAGGTGCGCGGCGCGATAAGCTGATTGGTTGTCATGGCGTTTCTCCTCCTGTGTGATGACGGGAAGATGCGCCGCGCCGGCGGTTTGTGTTTCGGCGCAAACCGAAGCGGCCGGCCTGACACTTCGGCCGCGGCCGAAGCATCGGCGCGTGCCGCCGGTTCGCCGCCGCGCTATAGTCTCCCCATGAGCGAAGTTCTCGACATGGCCGCGATTGCGGCGCTGATCGGTGATCCGGCCCGCGCCAACATCCTGTGCGCGCTGCTGGATGGGCGTGCGCTCACGGCCAGCGAACTCGCCTATGCGGCGCACATCACGCCGCAGACCGCGAGCGGCCATCTCGGCAAGCTGGCCGCCGCAAAGCTGATCGTGCCGGCGCAGCAGGGCCGGCACCGCTATTTCCGCCTCGCCGGCACGCATGTCGCCGCGATGCTCGAAAGCATTTCCGCTGTGGCCGCGATCGCGCCGCCGCGCCTGAAGCCGATCCGCATCGACGACCAGATGCGCAAGGCGCGCATGTGCTACGACCACATCGCGGGCGAGCTCGGCGTCATGCTCGCCGACGCGCTGCAGGAGCAGCGCCACATCGAGCTCGGCGAGGACGGCGGTATCGTCACCGACTCCGGCGAGGCCTTCTTCCACAAGCTCGGCGTCGACCTCGCGGCGGCGCGCGGCAACCGCCGCGCCTTCTGCCGCCCCTGCGTCGACTGGAGCGAGCGGCGCTTTCACATTGCGGGCGCGGTCGGCAGCGCGCTGGCGCAGCGGCTGATGGATCTGCGCTGGATCACCCGCAAGCGCGACGGCCGCGCGCTCTCGATCACGCCGGTCGGCTGGAGCAAGATCGAGCGCACCTTCGGCTGTTCGCTGCACGATCATGAACCGCGCCCGGCGCTGCGCCTCGTCGCCGGTTGATACGCACCCGCCGTGTTTCCTTGGAGCATGATCTTTTCCGAAAACCGGTATCCACTTTTCGGGATCATGCTCTATCGTGCGGCCAACAACAGGGAGCGCCGCATGATCACCGAAATCGCGCAGATCGACGTCAAGCCCGGCATGGAGAAGGACTTCGAGGCCGGCGTCGCCAAGGCCGCACCGGTGTTCAAGCGCGCCAAGGGCTGCCACGGCCCGACGCTGGAGAACTCGATCGAGAAGTCGAGCCGCTACCGGCTGTTCGTGCAGTGGGAGACGGTCGAGAACCACACGATCGATTTCCGCGGCAGCGCAGATTTCCAGGAGTGGCGCGCCTGCGTCGGGCATTGCTTCGAGAGCCCGCCGGTGGTCGAGCACACCGCGCAGGTATTCAAGGGCTGACGCCGCTGCATCGGTCGCCGGACTGATCCACG
>DATEKY010000373.1:0-5122 GCA_035277225.1 Xanthobacteraceae bacterium | reverse complement strand
CGCATCGGGCAGGCGGTCGCGCGGCGTGCGCGCGCCTTCGGCCTGCAGGTGCACTATCACAACCGCAAGAAGGTCGCGCCGCATATCGAGGAAGAGCTCGAGGCGACCTATTGGGAGAGCCTCGACCAGATGCTGGCCCGCATGGACATCATCTCGGTCAATTGCCCGCACACGCCCGCGACCTATCACCTGCTCTCGGCGCGCCGGCTCAAGCTGATGCGGCCGGAGGCCTATATCGTCAACACGGCACGCGGCGAGGTGATCGACGAGAACGCGCTCACCCGCATGATCGACGCCGGGGACATCGCGGGCGCAGGCCTCGACGTGTTCGAGCACGAGCCGGCGGTCAATCCGAAGCTGGTGAAGCTCGCGCGGTCCGGCAAGGTGGTGATCCTGCCGCATATGGGCTCGGCCACGATCGAAGGCCGCATCGACATGGGCGAGAAGGTCATCATCAACATCCGCACGTTCATGGACGGCCACAGGCCGCCGGATCGTGTGCTACCGTCCATGTTGTAAGGCTGTCATTGGAAGTCCCTTCATGCCTGCGGCACGTTTCTCCCGTCTTCTTCTGGCATCGATCGCGGCACTGTCACCCGTCATCGCAACCGCGCAGCCTTTGACGGTGGACGAGTTCCGCCGCGAGCTGGTCGGCGTGCCGCTATGCGGGACACCCGACTCCGGCCAGTTCGCCGGCAAGCAGCTCTGCACCGTGCATCTGCCGGACGGCACCGCGATTCTCGCGGGGGCGGGGCTGGTGGTTTACGGGCTGTGGGAGGCGAGCGGCGGGCAGATCTGCCGGCGGAACGCCGCCGACCCGCCCGAGCGGCGGCGCTGCGTGACCTATGAGCGCGTCGACCGCAGTCATTTCCGCAACAGCGACGGCGTCGGCTTCTGCCTCGGGCCGTGCGAAGGCGACAAGTAACCCGCGTCCTTTTGGCCTAGCCCTGCTCGGTGCCGTCGACTTATCGTATGATCCTGCGCGGGATCATGCTGGGAGGCATTCATGCGGGCGATGATTGCTGTTGGGTTGGTGGTGCTGATCGCCGGCGTCGCTTACGCGGCGCAGAAGCTGACGCCATCCGAGATCAAGACCGAGTTCTTCGACGGCAAGCCGTTCACCGCCGCGACGACCTCGGGCACCAAGTTCAAGATGACGTTCGCGACCGACGGCAAGGTGACGCGCGAGCCGCAGGACAAGGCCGGGTCGAAGGGCGAGGGGACCTGGAAGCTGTCGAAGGACGGCTTCTGCACGAGCTGGCGCGAGAAATCCTCGACCTGCTACACGCTGGTCAACGTCGACAAGAACAAGTGGTCGGTGGTGAAGGGCGCGACCACCGTGGCGGTGTGGAGCAAGTAAGAGCGCTTACGCGTGCACCGACAAATCCGCGATCGTCGGCCGCTCACCTGACAGCGGATTGTTTGCGTCCCACGCGTAGTTCAGCGTTTCGAAGCGCAGATCCCGCGCATCGACCATCAGGTAGCGCCCGACCAGTCCCTGGCCGAAGCCGACGATCTCGCGGATCGCCTCGAGCGCCATCATCGAGCCGAGCACGCCGGTGAGCGCGCCGAGAATGCCGGCCTCGGCGCAGGCCGGAATCGCGCCTTCCGGTGGCGGCACGGGAAACAGGCAACGGTAGGTCGGATTGGGTCTGCCATCGCGCGCGCGCTCGTGCGCCCGAATGGTCGTCAGCGTGCCGTCGAACGTGCCGAGCGTTGCCGTCACCAGCGGCTTTCGCGCGAAGAAGCAGGCGTCCGACACCAGATAGCGCGTCGCGAAATTGTCCGAGCCATCGGCGACAACGTCGTAGCGCGACACGAGATCGAGCGCATTCGCCGCCGTAAGCCGCGTCGCATGCGTCTCGATCGAGACGTTCGGGTTGAGGCGCGCGATCGTGGCCGCGGCGCTTTCGACTTTCAGCCTGCCGACATCGGGCGTCGCATGGATGATCTGCCGCTGCAGGTTCGACAGCGATACGACATCGTCGTCGATCACACCGAGCGTGCCGACGCCGGCTGCGGCGAGATACATCAGGAGCGGCGCGCCGAGCCCGCCTGCGCCGATCACCAGCACGCGGGCGCGCTTGAGCGCGGCCTGACCCGGCCCGCCCACGTCGCGCAGCACGATGTGGCGCGCGTAGCGCTCCAGTTCGTCCGGACTGAGTATCGGCTGTTGCACGGCCTTTCCGATCTTTTGTGAGCATGATCTTATCCGAAAACCGGTTTCCACTTTTCGGGATCATGCTCTAGGCTTTCCCCGTTCCTTACCACGGGGTTGGCCATGCGGCGCATCGGCGTTGTCCTGTCCTTGTTTGCGGCGGTCACGGTGGCGTCGGCCGAGCCCGCCAAGCAGGCGGAGCCGAAGGCACAACCGAAGGGCCAAGCAAAGGAACAGGCAAAGGAGCAGCCCAAAGGTGAGGTAAAGGCCAAGCAGGCCGCTCCCGCCAAGAAGGGCGCCGAGAAGGCGAAGGGTGCCGAGAAGTCCGAAGTTTCCAAGGCGATCCTCGATTCCTACAACGCCATTCCGCTCGCCGAGCGGGTCGCGATCCAGAGCGATCTGATCTGGACCGGCGACTACAACGGCGTGGTCAGCGGCGAATTCGGCGACCGCTCGGTTGCCGCCGTCAAGGCGTTCCAGAAGCGCAACGGCGGCAAGGAGACGGGCGTGCTCAATCCGCAGGAGCGCGCAGCGCTTGGCGCCGCCGCGAAGCCGAAGCAGGACGCGGTCGGCTGGCGCATCGTCGACGATCTCGCGACCGGCGCGCGCGTCGGCGTACCCTTGAAGCTGATGCCCAGCACGCTGGTGGGCGGCGGCATCAGCCGCTGGTCCTCGCAGCGCAGCGAGACCTCGGCCGAAACCTTCCGTATCGCCCAGGCCGGCACGACGCTCGCTCCGATCTTCGAGCGCATGAAGAAAGAGCCGGCCGGGCGCAAGACCGAATACAGCGTGCTGCGCGACGACTTCTTCGTCATCTCGGGGCTGCAGAACCTGAAGAAGTTCTACGTGCGCGCGCAACTGCGCGGCGACGAGGTGCGCGGCATCACGATCCTCTACGATCAGGCCATGGCCGGGATCATGGAGCCGGTCGTGGTCGCGATGTCGAGCGCCTATGCGGCGTTCCCAAGCGGGCGCGCTTCCGCGCCGCCGCCACGCCGCAAGGTCGAGTATGCAAGCGGCATCGTGGTCGGCGAAGGACTGATCGTCGCGAGCCGCGAGGCGCTTGAAGGCTGCTACGTGGTGACGGTCGGCGGCATCGGCGGTGCGGATCGCGTTGCCGACGACAAGGCGAGCGGGCTCGTGCTGTTGCGCGTGCACGGCGCGGAGCTCAAGCCGGTGACGCTCGCAAGTGCCGCCGCAAAAGGCGCGGACGTGACCTTGGTCGGCGTCGCCGATCCGCAGGCCCAGGGCGGCGGCCGCGCGGTGAGCACCGCGAAGGCGCGCCTCTCCGACGCGCTCATACTCGAGCCGGCGCCAGCGCCTGGCTTCAACGGCGCAGCCGCGCTCGATGCGCAGGGCCGCCTCGCCGGCATGGCGGTGCTCAACACGCCGGTGGTTGCCGGGACGGCTCCCGCCCCGAGCGCGACCGCGGCACTCGCACCGGTCGAGGCGATCCGCAATTTCCTCGATGCCAACAACGTGGCTCCGGCCGCCACGGCCGTCACGGGCGCCGACGCCGCGAAGGGGTCGGTCGTGCGGGTGATCTGCGTGCGGAAGTGAATTGTGTCCCGGGCGCGGCGCAGCACGCAGTGCTGCACCGCAGACCCGGGATCGCCCAATCCACAGACGTTGAGGCGCTTCGATGCGTCAGTACTACGTCTACATTCTCGCAAATCGCCGGTATGGCGTTCTGTACGTCGGTGTCACGAACAATCTGTCGCGCCGGATTTCGCAACACCGACAGAAGGTCGTGCCCGGCTTCACAGCAGAGTATGGCGTGATCCGGCTCGTCTATTTCGAGGAGTACGCCTCAATTACGGAAGCCCGCGCACGCGAGCGCAGTTTGAAGCGATGGCGTCGCGCCAGGAAGCTCGCGCTGGTCGATCAGCTAAATCCGGAATGGCGCGATCTGGCTGAAGACCACTTTGCGCCGACTTGAGTTCTGTACGGCTCCGGATCTGCGTCGCACCGCTTCGCGCTGCGCCGCGTCCGGGGAACAAGAAGCGTTACCGATCCTCGAACTTCGCCGGGCGCTTCTCCACGAACGCCGCCATGCCTTCCTTCTGATCGTGCGTGGCAAACAGTGCGTGGAACGTGCGCCGCTCGAAGCGGATGCCTTCGGCGAGCGTGGTCTCGAATGCGCGGTTGACGCTCTCCTTCGCGACCATCAAGGCGACGAGCGACATCCCGGCGATCGTCTCGGCCGCCTTCATCGCCTCGTCCATCAGGCTCGCGGCCGGCACGACGCGCGCGACGAGGCCGGCGCGCTCCGCTTCCGCCGCATCCATCATCCGGCCGGTCAGGTTCAGATCCATCGCCTTCGCCTTGCCGACCGCGCGCGTCAGGCGCTGCGTCCCGCCGATGCCCGGGATGACGCCGAGCTTGATCTCGGGCTGGCCGAATTTCGCGTTGTCGGCCGCGATGATCATGTCGCACATCATCGCAAGCTCGCAGCCGCCGCCGAGCGCAAAGCCCGCAACCGCCGCGATCACCGGCTTGCGCATCCGCGCGACCCGATCCCAGTTGCCGGCGAAGTCGCCCTTGAAGGCGTCCATGTAACTCTTGGCCTGCATCTCCTTGATGTCGGCGCCGGCCGCGAAGGCCTTCTCGTTGCCGGTGAGGACCACGCAGGCGATCTTGTCGTCCGCCTCCAACGCGTCGATCGCGGCGGTCAGCTCCTCGTTGAGCTTGGCATTGAGTGCGTTGAGCGCCTGCGGCCGGTTGAGGCGGACGATGCCGACCTTGCCTTTGGTTTCGACGATGATGGTTTCGTAGCTCATGGACTATCCCGGCCTTGTCTGGAGAGAATTCGAATAGCGCCGCGTTAGAGCATGATCCCGAAAAGCGGGCACCGGTTTTCGGAAAAGATCATACTCCATCAATTAGAGCTCGGGCTCCTGGCGGCGCGGCACGCCAAGCCCGCCGCCCGGCAGCGGCACCGCGGCGGGCAGGCCGCCCGCCCGG
>DATEKY010000372.1:0-3614 GCA_035277225.1 Xanthobacteraceae bacterium | reverse complement strand
CCGCGCGCCACGAAATCGCGCAGACGGCGGATGATCTGCCCGGCGCGCTGCGATTGTTCGGCGGCCTTGTTCATCGCCTCGCGGACTTGCGCCGCCTCCGGGTCGGTACGCGCCTCGAGCAGCCGGCGCGACCCTTTCATGTAGTTGGCGATGGCCGACAGCGGCTGGTTGAGCTCGTGAGCCAGCGCCGAAGCCATTTCGCCCATCGCCGTCAGCCGCGAGATGTGGACGAGCTCGGCCTGCAACTCCTGCAAGCGTGCATCGGTTCTCTGCCGCTCGGTCAGGTCGCGGATAAAGCCGGTGAAGTATCGCGCGTTGCTGGATCTCATTTCGCCGACCGACAGCTCCATTGGAAATGTCGAGCCGTCCTTGCGCTCACCGACGACGACGCGGCCGATCCCGATGATGCGGCGCTCTCCCGTGCGCTCATAGCGTTCCAGATAGCCGTCGTGGGCTTCGCGATACGGTGACGGCATCAGGATCTTGACGTTTTGTCCCAGCACTTCGCTGGCACGGTAGCCGAACAGCCTTTCCGCCGCGGTGCTGAAGGATTGCATCTTGCCGCGATCGTCGATGACGATCATTGCGTCGGGAACGGTCTCCAGGATGGAGTTGAGGTGCGCTTCGCGCGCGAAGAGATCCTGCTCCGCCAGCTTCAGGTCGGTGATGTCGTTGTTGATGGCCGTCACGAAGGACCCTGCGGCGTCATCCCAGAGCGACCATTCGGTCGCGATCGTGCGCCGCTGCCCGTCGCGGCGGTAGTGCACGACTTCGCCGGTCCATTCGCCGCGGTCGGTCAGCTCCTGCTCGATCTCCGCAAGTGCGCGCGGGAACTCGGTGCGCAACAACTGGTGCGACGACTGTCCGATCGCCTCCCGGCTTGGATAGCCGTAGAGACGCTCCATTCCGCGGCCCCAGAAATGGATCGTGCCGTCCCGGCTGCGCACCATGGCGGAGGCATGCTCGAGCGCGCGGAAATCCCGGCGCAGTGTCTCGGCTGAAGGCGAATTGGCCCGATCGTCCATGGAACATACTTACTATGCTGGTGCCGCCATTGGCAGTCCTGCGGCGGGAAGCCCAGCCGCAGCCTGCCGGCTGCTGCCGTCAACTACGGGGTTTCCCTTAAGAGGCTCATCTGAATTTCGCTGGCGCGTCCCGTGCGTATCCTGAGGCCAGTTCAATTCGGAGCACGCCGCAATGATCCAGCTCAAGCCCGCCGCAATGCCAGGCCCCGGACAGGCCAGGCTCGGCCATGTGACCCAGGATGCCCTGTTCGGCTGTCCCGAACTGCACGGCGCGTCGATGTCCTTCGGGCGGAACGCGGAGATCTACGGCGAGGGCGAACCGGCCGACTACGTCTACAAGGTGCTGAGCGGTTCGGTCCGCTCGTACAAGGTGCTTGGCGACGGCCGGCGGCAGATCATCGGATTCCATCTGCCCGGCGACCTGTTCGGGCTCGATTGCGAAGCCGAGCACTCCTGCTCCGCCGAGGCGATCGGCGACTGCCAGGTCCTCCTCGTGCGGCGGACCACGCTGTTCAACGTCGCGGAGCGCGATGTCGACGTCGCGCGCTCGCTGTGGACGTTGACCGCGGCGCAGCTCAAGCGCGCGCATGAGCACAGCCTGCTGCTGATCAAGACCGCGCAGGAACGGCTGGCGGCGTTCCTGCTCGATATCGCGCAGCGGCTGTCGGCGAAGAACGAGGTCGATCTTCCGATGTCGCGCCAGGACATTGCCGACCATCTCGGACTGACGATCGAAACCGTGTCGAGAACATTCACCCAACTGTCCGAAGCCTCGGTCATCCGCTTTCTCGCCTCGCGGCGCATTGTCGTGCGCAACCCCGCGATGCTTGCTGAGATGAACGGCTAGAGCATGATCCCGAAAAGTGGGCACCGGTTTTCGGAAAAGATCATGCTCCACGAATAACCTACGGCAAGGCGTCCTAGACGGCCCGGCTGTGACGCATGGCCGAGCCTTCCAGGTGCGCATCGAAGGCGGCTGCGACGCTGCGGACCAGGAAACGCGCATCCTCGGCGACCGCGAGCGACGTGCCGTCAAGCACCGCGACCCCATTCGCGACGAGATCGCGCAGGCGCGGCGACCCTTGCAGGATGTTTTCGGCGGATGCGCCGTGCGCGGCGCAGATGCGGCCGACATCCGCACCGAAGTCGCACATGATGCGCTCGATGATATTGCGGCGCAGGCGGTCGTCGTCCGTCAACGCATAGCCCTTCACTGCGGCGAGCTCGCCCGCACTAATGCAGGCCGCGTAGCTGCGCGCCGCGCTGTCGTTCTGCACATACCCTTCGGCCATCTGGCTGATGGCGCTCGCGCCGAATCCGAGCAGCACGCCGGCGCTGTCGGTCGTGTAGCCCTGGAAATTCCGCCGCAAGGCGCCGGCTTCCTGGGCCCGGTTCATCGGATCGTCCGGAAGACAGAAGTGATCGAGCCCGATGCGGCGGTATCCGAGGTCGTGCAGCGCCGCGGCCATCGCCTCGAACTGGCGATAGCGCTCAAGCCCGTTTGGCAGCGATTCGGCGGCGATCATGCGCTGATGCGGCTTGAACGACGGGACGTGCGCATAGCCGAAGATCGACAGCCGCTCGGGCCACAGTTCGGCGCATTGCAGCACCGTGTCGACGCACGACGCGACCGTCTGGTGCGGCAGCCCGTAGATCAGGTCGACGTTCACGCCGCAGATGCCTTTGCGCCGCAGCCCGTCCACGGCGGATGCCGTCTCCTTGAAGCTCTGCAGCCGGTTGATGGCAAGCTGCACAGCGGGATCGAAGCTCTGCACGCCGATGCTGGCCCGGTTCACGCCGCTGTCGGCCATGGCCTCGATCATCGGCCCGCTCAGGGTCCGCGGATCGATCTCGACCGCAATCTCGGCGTCCGGCCGGACCTCAAAAGAACGCCGCAGCAACGCGACGAGATCGGCAAAGGCCTTCGGCTGCAGGATCGTCGGCGTGCCGCCGCCGAAATGGACATGGCTGACCGCGATCCGATGGCGCACACGCCGGGAAACCAGTTCGATCTCGCGGCGGATCGCGGGCAGGTAAGCCTCGATCGGCCCGTCATGCCGCGCGACCGACGTGTTGCAGCCGCAGTACCAGCACATCGACCGGCAGAACGGAATGTGCAGGTAGAGCGATGCCGTTGCGTCTTGCGGGATCGATTCGAGCCAAGTGGCGTAGGCGGCGCTGTCGACCGCTGCGGTGAAATGCGGCGCCGTCGGATAGCTCGTATAGCGCGGCAGCCGTTCCTGTCCGTAGCAGACGGCGAGATCGGGTCGCATCTAGCAGCACCGCATGTTCATGAAGGCTTCGATTACGCGTGGATCGGATAGGCCGCGCGGGCGAGAAGAGGCGGAGCGCAGGCTCTCGCGTTCGACCGCGTGGACCGCATGGTCCTGATCCGGCTCTGCGCAGCAGGCGCGCATGCGCGCCGGCCAGATGCACTGGCACAATTGCCTCCAATGACCGCTGACCTGTTGCGCAAGCATGCCGTCCTCCGACACGGTCACCGTGGCCGGCGCGGGGCGCGCACGCCTTGCGCCAGATCAAGCCCCCCGCATTGCCGCTCTCTCCGGCGCTTGATTCAGATCAACGCGG
>DATEKY010000371.1:0-2271 GCA_035277225.1 Xanthobacteraceae bacterium | reverse complement strand
CGCGTGCTGCGCAAGGAAGGCCGCGCGATCCTCTACATCTCGCACAAGCTCGAGGAGGTGCGCGCGCTGTGCGACACCGCCACCATCCTGCGCGGCGGCAAGGTGATCGCGACCTGCGATCCGCGTGCCGAGACCGCGCAGTCGCTCGCCGGCATGATGGTCGGCGGCGAGGTCGGCGCTGTACGCTCCGACGGATCGAAGAAGGTCGGCCAGCCGCGCCTCGTGGTGCGCAACCTCAACTTCACCCCCGACGACCCGCATGGCGTGAAGCTCGACGGCGTGACCTTCGAGCTCGCGGCCGGTGAAATCCTCGGTCTCGCCGGCGTCGCCGGCAACGGGCAGGACGAGCTGTTCGCCGTGCTGTCGGGCGAAGCGCTGGCCGACGCAGAGTCGATCAAGATCGACGGCAAGGATGTCGGCCGCACCTCGATCACCGAGCGCCGCCGTCTCGGCGCCGCCTTCGTGCCGGAAGAGCGGCTGGGCCATGCGACCGCACCGCGCTTCACCCTCTCCGACAACGCGCTGATCAGCGGCCATGCCGCAAGCCCGATGGTGCGGCGCGGCTTCATCGATCGCGGCCAGACGCTCGCCTTCGTCGAGCGCATTACCAAAGCCTACGACGTGCGCAAGGCCAAGCCCGATCCGGAGGCGATCAGCCTCTCGGGCGGCAACCTGCAGAAATACGTGGTCGGGCGCGAGATCCTGCGCGAGCCGCGCCTGCTGATCGTCAGCCAGCCGACCTGGGGCGTCGACGCCGGCGCGGCGGCGGCGATCCGTCAGGCGATCATCGATCTCGCCTCGCGCGGCGCCGCCGTGCTGGTGATGAGCCAGGACCTCGACGAGCTTTACGAAATCTCCGACCGGCTGGTGGTGATGTGCGCCGGCCGCCTCTCGGCGCCGCGCACGACGCGGCGCGTGGACCGCGGCGAAATAGGGATGCTGATGGCCGGCGTCGGCATGAAAGGGGCGGCCAATGCGGCTCGCGCTTGAACGCCGCGCCGAGCGGTCGGTCTTCATCGCGCTGCTGTCGCCGCTGCTCGCGATCGCGCTGACGCTTGCGACCGGCGCGGCGCTGTTCGCACTGCTCGGCAAGCCGCCGCTCGAGGCGCTGAAGATCTACTTCTTCGATCCGCTGACCGACCCGTGGGCGCTGCAGGAGATCGCCGTCAAGGCGACCCCGCTGGTGCTGATCGGCGTCGGGCTGTCGCTGTGCTACCTGGCGAACGGCTGGAACATCGGCGCCGAGGGCCAGTTCCTGATCGGCGCGATCTGCGGCGGCTGGCTCGCGGTCAAGACGCACGGCACCGACGCCGGCTACTGGGTGCTGCCCGCGATGCTCGTGCTCGGCGCGCTCGGCGGCGCGCTCTATGCGCTGATCCCGGCGCTGTTCAAGGTGCGCTTCGGCGCGAGCGAGATCCTCACGTCTCTGATGCTGGTCTATGTCGCCGAGCTGCTGCTCGATTATCTCACGCGTGGGCCGTGGCGCGATCCGAAGGGGTTCAACTTCCCGACCACGGCCGAGTTCGACTCCGTCGCCACCATGCCGACCTTGATCGAAGGCAGCCGCCTGCACTGGGGTGCGATCATCGCGCTGCTGGTCGTTGCCTGGGCGACGATCATGCTCGGGCGCACCCTGCGCGGCTTCGAGATCAAGCTGGTCGGCGCAGCTCCCCGCGCCGCGCGTTTCGCCGGCTTCAATGACCGCACGCTGATCGTGGTCACGTTCCTGATCTCGGGCGCGCTCGCCGGTCTTGCCGGCATCATCGAGGTTTCGGCGACGATCAACCATCTGCAGCCGAACATCTCGCCCGGCTACGGCTTCACGGCGATCATCGTCGCGTTCCTCGGGCGGCTGCACCCGGTCGGCATCCTGATCGCGTCGCTGTTCCTCGCGCTCACCTTCATCGGCGGCGAGAGCGCGCAGATCACGATGAAAGTGCCGCTCGACCTCACCAAGGTGTTCCAGGGCATCCTGCTGTTCTACGTGCTCGCCTGCGACACGCTGATCCTCTACCGCTTCCGCCTGTTGTTTGCTCCGAAGGTCGTCCATGGAGTTCGCTGAAGCTATCATCCTCACGGTGATCGCGGCTTCGACGCCGCTGCTGCTGGCCGCATCCGGCGAGCTGGTGGTCGAGCGCGCCGGCGTGCTGAACCTCGGCGTCGAGGGCATGATGATCGTCGGCGCCGCCTGCGGCTTCGCCGGCGCCTATCACTCCGGCTCGATCGCGCTCGGTGCGCTGTGCGGCATGCTGGGCGGCGCGGCGCTGTCGG
>DATEKY010000370.1:0-3291 GCA_035277225.1 Xanthobacteraceae bacterium | reverse complement strand
TCTCGGCGAACAGCGCGTGCGTATTCTCGCGCCGGGCCTTGTCCCAACCAAGAAACCAGCGTGCGATGCGCAGGAAGCGCGGCCACCAGAATGCACGCGCCTCCGGATAGTCCTGCAGCGGTGCGAAATGCTTTTCGCCGAGTGCGAGCAACCTGGCGAGCGGATCGGCGGGCAAGCCCTTCGCGTAGGCCTCGGTGAACTCGCCGATCGCGCCGTGGATCACGGTGCCGCGGTCGCGCGCGCCCGGCGGCGTATCGACGGCGTCGAGCGGCAGCAGGGTCAGGATGTGCTTGGCGTAGATCGTGTACGGATCGCGCAGCCAGTGCTCGATCTCGGTGACGCTGAGCTGTGCCGGCCGGGCGTCGAGCGGCGGGCGCGGTCGCGGCCGCTCGGTCGCCTTCACCTTTTCGGCGTGATCGAGATTGCGCGCCCAGGCGAGATATTTCTCGCCGCGGGCAAGCGCATCGTCCCAATGTTTCTCGCCCGCGACCGCGGCAAGGCGCTGCGTGAAGCGTGAGGCGACCGTCGGCGCGCCGCCGAGCTTGGCTGCGCGCGTGAGAATCACCTCGGGCGCGCCGAGCAGTTGCGCGAAATCGTGCGCCGACAGTCCGACGCGCCGCTCCGGCAGGTCGAGGCCGAGGTCGAGCCGCATCGGGCGCGACAGCCACGGATCGCTGCGCGTTTCCGGCGGCCACACGCTCTCGACCAGCGCGCC
This sequence comes from Xanthobacteraceae bacterium, assembly GCA_035277225.1. Taxonomy (GTDB): domain Bacteria; phylum Pseudomonadota; class Alphaproteobacteria; order Rhizobiales; family Xanthobacteraceae; genus PALSA-894. Next base: position 2,576 of record DATEKY010000370.1, on the reverse strand, counting down.
GAGCACGACACGGTCGACGCTGACGAGGCGCGCTTCGAGCGGCCCGAGGATCTGCACGCGCGCGCCCGGCCGTCCGGCGCGTCGGCAGACGCGATCCGCGATCGCCGCCTCGAACAGCTCGGGATAATCGCTGCGCGCGACGGAAATCTCGTCGCGCTGGTCGGCGATCTCGGCGAAGGCCTTCGCGAGCTCCTCGCCGTCGCGCCCCGCAAACGCAATGTCGGCGCCTTGATCGTCAAGCGACAGTTCAGCCAGCGCCGCGGCATGCAGCGCCGCGGTGCCGGTGAATGATTGCGCGCGTGTGACGCCTTCGAGCGGCGCCAGCGCGGCACCGAGCGCGCGGATCAGCGCCGCTGCGGCGTCGAGGTCGGCGCCCTTCAGCCTGTTGCGCGGGTCGGAGCGGTGCAGCGCGGTCGAGCGGAACGTCGTGAGCGCGTGCGCAAGACCGGCCGTGCCGGGCCGCGGCCGTGGACCGCGCAGGATCGCGAGCTCGAGCGTCGCGATGGCTCTCGCGTGCGCGCCTGACGCCGCCCCGAGACGGAAGCGCGCGTGCTTGAGCATCGCGAGCAGCTTCACCGGCGGCAGGTCGCCGAGCGCTGCTTCGGCGACGAGCCGCGCGAATACGCCGGCTTCGGTGTCGGGCAGCGCATCGCCGCCCGAATCGTCGGCCTCGATCGACCAGCGCCCGAGCGCGGCGGTGACGCGGCGCGCCAGCGCACGGTCCGGCGTCACCAGCGCGGCGCTCTTGCCGTCATGCACCGCCTCGCGCAACGCGACCGCGATGGCAAGCGCCTCGTCCTCGGCGTTCGCGGCTTCGATCACCGCGACGTTGGCTAGTGCCGTTGCGCGCGCGGCTTCGTGGATGCGCTGCGCCCAGCGCTCGGTCGCCAGCGACGGCCGCATCGCTTCGGACACGAGCCGCGCGCGGGTGGAGCTTGCGCCGAGCACAGATACGTCGGCGCGCGCGATGCCGATGCGTTGCAGCAGCGCGTGCAGAGCGAATTGCGGATGGCCCGAGGCGGGCGGTGCACTGCCGCCACCACCGATCAGGGTCCAGGCGTCGTCGTCGAGATCGGTGTCGAGACCGGGCAGCACCACGGCGCCGCGCGGCAGGCTTGCGATGCTGGCGAGCAGTTTCGCGGTTGCCGGCATCGAGCCGGTCGAGCCGGCGGCGATCACCGGGCCGCGATGCGTTTCGAGCCGCTTGCGCTCCGCCTCGATCAGCAGATCGCGCCGCGCCGCCGGGTCGATCCTGTCGCGTTCGGCGAGGATCGCCGGCCACACTTCGCGCGCGATCTGCAGGAACTCGAGCGACTTTTTCCAGTACTCGTCGTATTCGCGCGGCACGATGTCGTCGAGCCGGTCCCAGGCCACCTGCCGCGTCGTCATGTCGTCCATCAGCCGCGCGAGCGCGTCGGCGAGCGCCAGCGCGGAAGCCGGGCTGTTCGCCACCAGCGGCTGGCCGGTTCCGGTGCGCAAACTCGGCGACGCGATCCACTTGAGCACGAGTTGCGCCAGCAGCATGCGCCGTTCGAGGCCGCCGAGCGCTTCGGGGATTTCCAGCGCTTCGGCGCCGTTCGCCATGTCGGCGAAGGCCAGCTCGTCCTCGTCGATCTCGCCGAGGGCGATGATGCGCGGCAGGACGGCGGCGTCGGTCTTCAGCGACTTCAGGAATTCTTCGCGTGCGAGCGCGCAGGCGCGGTGGGTCGGCAGGAACAGCGTGGTGTCGGCGAGCGCGAGCGGGTCGGCGGACAGGCCTTCGACCAGACGGCCCTCGCGCAGCGCGCCGATCAGCGTCGGTAGAAAAGGCGCGGATGCGGGAATCGTGAAGACGCGCGGCATGCCGCCGTTATATGCGGCGGACGCGCGCTAAACCACACTTTCGGAGATCGCCGCTTCCGCCGCCTCGATCGCGGCCGGCGTGCCGACATGCATCCAGGTTCCTTCGAGCCGCTGGCCGTAAATCCGCCCGCCCTCGATCGCGCGGTCGAACATCGTGTTGAGCGAAAACTTGCCCTTCGGCGCATCGGCGAACGGCGAGGGCGAAAGCATCGCGGCGCCGGCGTAGACGAACGGTGCGACCTGGCGCTCGGCGCGGCGCGACAGCCGTCCGTCCGGCGCCATGATGAAATCGCCGCGCCCCTCGTAGCCGATGCTGGCCGTGGTCGAGGCGAGCAGCAGCAGGATGTCCATGCGGGCGGGATCGAAGGAGGCCGCAAGCTGCGGCAGGTTCGGCGTCACGCCCTCGATCCACAGCGTGTCGGAGTTCATGTGCAGGAACGGCGCGGGGCCGAGCCGCTTCAGCGCCTTCACGACGCCGCCGCCGGTGTCGAGCAGTTCGCCGCGCTCGTCGGAAATCTCGATCTTCGGCCGCGTTCGGACCTTCAGGTGATTTTCGATCTGGTCCGCCATGTGGTGCACGTTGACGACCGCGGTCTCGACCCCCGCCTCGGCCAGCCGATCGAGCACATGATCGAGCAGCGCCTTCCCGGCGACCTTCACCAGCGGCTTCGGCAGCGTATCGGTCAGCGGACGCATGCGCGTGCCGAGGCCTGCGGCGAGCACCATCGCTCTCA
>DATEKY010000369.1:0-2646 GCA_035277225.1 Xanthobacteraceae bacterium | reverse complement strand
GATCGGCATCATGATCGAGCGCGGAACCTGGGTGATCTTCAACAGCGGCCTGATGAAGAACAGGCCGAAGAACAGGATGCCGAGCGTGGAGAACAGCACCATCGCGACGACGTCGTAGACGAATTGCGGGTTCTCGACCATCAGCATCGGGCCGGCCTGCACGCCGTGGATGATGATGGCGGCGAGCAGCACTGCGCACGGCGCCGAACCCGGGATCGCGAGCGCGAGCGCCGGAATGATGCCGCCCGGCACTGAGGCGTTGTCGCCGGTCTCCGCGGCCATCAGTCCCTCGACCGAGCCCTTGCCATATTTTTCCGGCTCCTTGCTCAGCCGCTTGGCCGTCGCATAGGACGACCACGCGGCCATGTCCTCGCCGACGCCCGGCAGGATGCCGATCCACACGCCGATCACGCCGGAGCGGATGATCGTGCGCCAGTACACGATCACGTCGCGGATGCGCGGGAGCGCCGAGCCGAATTCCATGATCTTCGGGCGCGCGAAGCGCTCGCTCATGACGGTGAGCACCTCGGAGAATCCGAACGCACCGACCAGCACCGGAATGAGGCCGAAGCCGCCGGCGAGATCGGCGTTGCCGAACGAGAACCGCTCGTAGGCGTACATGCCCTCCTGCCCGATGCCGGCGACGAACAGGCCGAGGAAGCCGGCGAGCCAGCCTTTCAGTGGATCGACCGCCACGATGTTGCCGGAGGTGACGACGCCGAGTAGCGCCAGCCAGAAGAACTCGAACGCGCCGAACGAGAGTGCGATCTCGCCCAGCATCGGCGTGAACAGCGCCAGGCACACGAGGCCGAACAGCGTGCCGATCACCGAGCCGGTGGTGGCGATGCCCATGGCGCGTCCGGCCTGTCCCTGCCGCGCGAGCTGATAGCCGTCGAGGCAGGCCGCCGCGTTCGCGGCGGTGCCCGGGATGTTGAGCAGGATCGCGGTGCGGCTGCCGCCATAGATCGCGCCGTTGTAGGCGCACACCAGCACCAGGATGGCCTGGTTCGGCTGCATCTTCAGCGTCAGCGTGGTGAGCAGCGTGATGATCAGCGTGGCGGAGAGGCCCGGCATGCAGCCGGCAAGGAGGCCGAGCAACGTCGAGCCAAATGCAAGGGCGAGCGAGACCGGCGTGAGATAGCCGACGACCGCCGTGCCGAACATCAGAAGACCGTCGAACATCCCGATCCCTTCAGGGCAGGCGGACGAGGAAGAGATGCTGGAAGACGAGCGTCACCACGGTCGAGACCGCCAGCGCGAGCGCGGCCGCGAGAAGCACGCGACGCAGCGTCGGGCGTTGCGGCACGTCCTCGGATTCGCCGAGCAGCAGCAGGTGCAGGAACAGGAAGGCGGCGGTGAGGATCCAGTAGTGCACGCCGCGCCCGAGCAGCAGCACGCCGTAGCTGAGGCAGAGGAACGCGCTGAGCGAGAGGCGTTTCCAATGGAAGCTGCTATCGTCCGCTTCCGGCTCGGCGGCGTGGTCGCCCGCGAAGTCGACCGTTGCGCGGCGCTCGGTGCGCAGCATCAGCACGAGTGCGAACGCCATGATGCCGAGACCGAGCAGGCCGGGAACGACGCCCGGGGCGGTGGCCGGCGGAATGTGCAGATGCTCCAGCCGGTCCATCGTCCACGAGCCGTAGACGATCGCGGCGCCGAACACGAACCAGATCAGACCGCCGATGCGGTCTGCGCTGAAGCGGGTCGTGTCCATGGCGCCGCGCTCGGGAGGATCAGGGCTTCGGAATGCCGACGCTGTCGGGCGAGACCTTGGCGGTTCCGCCGGCGTGCAGCAGCCACGCCGCCGACTGGATCGCCGGCATCGCCACCTTCTGGGCGCTCTCGCCATGGTGCGGGTCGAACACCGAGCCGTTGTCGGTGGCGTACTTCTTCAGCGCCTCCGACTTCATGATGACGTCGTCCCAGATCTTGTTGACGGTCTTCACGATGTTGTCCGGCGTGCCCTTCGCCAGATACATGCCGAAATAGTTGAGGTCCGGCTTGAACTCCTTGATCGACGCCGTGATCGGCGGGATCGCGCCGTAGCCGGCGAGTTCCAGCGGCTTGTCGGACAGGACCGCGAGGGGGCGCAGCCGCTTTCCGCGGATCATCTGCGCCTGTTCGACGGCGAGTTGCGGCGTGATTTCGACTTCTCCGGCGACGGTCGCGATCACCGCCGGGTTTCCGCCGTCATACGAGACGTGCTTGTAGGTGAGGCCGAGCGCCTTGGTGAAGGCCTCGATCGAGGTGTGACCGGACGAGTTGATGCCGGCGGTGCCGACCGAGACCTGGCCCGGCTTCGCCTTCATGGCGGCGACGACATCCTGAATGCTCTTGTACGGCGAGTTGTTGCCCACGCTGATGACCGAGGCGTTGGCGATGTGCAGGTACACGGTCCAGTCGGTGATGCGCGTGTCGACCAGGCCGGCGACCGGATAGGTGCCGAGGTCCTTAGCGGCGTTGGCGAGCCAGGTGTAGCCGTCGGCCGGTGCGTTCATCACGTTGCGCGTGCCGATCGAGCCCGAAGCGCCCGGCTGGTTCACGACGACGAGCTTCTGCCCCAGCGCCTTCTCGATCTCGGCCGCGGCGATGCGCGTGACCTGATCGGTCGAGCCGCCCGCGGCCCAGGGAACGATGACGGTGATCGGC
>DATEKY010000368.1:0-2083 GCA_035277225.1 Xanthobacteraceae bacterium | reverse complement strand
AAGGGTCCGGGCTACCGGCGCGACATCTCGCTGTGGGGGCAGGTGGGCGAAAGCGCGCTGGCGCTCGGCTGCGTCGCCGCCGCGGTCACCGGACAGGTTGAATTCGGGCTTCCTTGCGTGATCGGCGGGGCCGCGACCTCGGCAGCCCTGCGGATGTGGGATGGTCAGAAGTGAGGGGTACGTGGTTTCCGGGCAGGGTTCGCCACCAGATCGCCGTAATGATGTCCGATCCCGGTAACCGCTTCTTCACCCTGATCCCGCACTGTGTCCGAGGGGGAGCGTGGGATTTACGATGAAATTGATGCGGTTTGGCGCGATTGCGCTCGGTTGCGTGGCGTGTGCGGTTGCGTTTGGCGTCGTCGCCAATGCGGCCATCGATCTGATGATGCAGCCGGGCCCGAAGGAAATCGCCTTCCCGGCGGTGCCGGTCAAGGCCGCCGCGACACCCGCTGAGGTCGCCACCGAGGCGCCGCCGAGCTTCGCGCTCGCCTCCGCAACCTCGACCCCGGTGGACCTTGGCCCGACCAAGGTGAAGGTCGTTCCGATCATCGCGCGCGGCGACCAGTTCATCGAGCAGACCGCCGAAGCCGCGGCCGTGCCGCTCAAGGCTGCGGCGATCCCGCTGCCCCGTCCGCGCCCGGCGACCGCGCCGACCCATGAGACGACCGCCTCGGTTGCCCGTCAGCCCGGCTCGCTCGCGATCGCGGCCGCGACCCGCAAGGCCAACCCGGAAGACGGCGAGATGCTCAGCGCCGCCGGCGTCGAGCGGATGAAGATGGCGCTCGCGCTCACCGCCGAGCAGGAGGAATACTGGCCGGCGATCGCCGCCGAGCTGCGCGCGCTCGGCAAGGCGCTGAAGACCGCCAAGGGTCAGACCGCCAATATCAAGCTCGATGACGATACGATGCAGCGCCTCTACTACGCGGCGGCGCCGCTGATCTCGCGGCTGTCCTATGAGCAGAAGCTCAAGGTCAAGCAGATGGCCCACGTGATGGGCCTGCACCAGGTCGCCCAGGCGCTCTGAGCGCATCGCCACACGACAGAATTGAACGCCGCCGCAGGCCCGCCTCGGCGGCGTGTTCATTTCTACGCCGGTGCCAGATCCCGCGTCGCTGATGGCGGCGTGCTCTAAAGTTCCTCAGCATCGACGACGTTTGTTGAGCGGCCGGAACTTCACCAAACTGTTATTGCCCCTGTTGCACTCTTCGCCCGCCTCAACTGGGAAATCGGTCGCAGCCGCGCTAGATTCAGGGTGTCTCGCGCCTGTTGCTGCATGATCGCCCGGAGGAATTGACATGACCATCGTCGTACTCAACCGCCGCAATCTCCTCGCCGCCGGCGGCTGCGTCCTGGCAACCGGCGTGTCCGGGCTCCTGTTGCCGGCGCGCGCACAAGGCCTCGCACCGACCCAGTCGATGTCGGGCGGGGCCAACAATTACCGCAAGGGTGCGGCGATCGTGGATCGGATCGGCAAGGGTGGCTTCTGGATGTCTGGCACCGTACGCCGCGCAGGCGATGGGGCTCCGCTGGCCGGGCAGCGCATCCAGATCTGGGCGCACACCACCGAAGGGCAGGAGCACGAGCCGCAAAGTCACGGCGCCACGCTCACCGACAAGGACGGTAAGTTCCGTCTCGAGATGCCGCAGATCATTCCCGTCTTCGGCCAGCCGCATGGTCACCTCGCCTATGACAGCGGTGAGTTCAAAACCGTCTTTCTCCGTCCCGTGATGCGGAGCGCAAAAGACAAGAGCCTTGAGGGGCACTTCGTCCTTCAGCCGGCCTGACCGAACCGGGAAACAAAGGGATGCGGTCGGCCCGGGCGACCCTGATCTGGGCCGCTCTTGCAGTCGCAATTGGCGCGCCGATCGCCGCCGCCGCGGCAAGTCCGCTGCTCGCGTGGCGCGGTCCGGTCTACATCCTCGCCGGATTCGCCGGGATGATCGGACTCGGCCTCATGCTGGTTCAGCCTTTGCTGATCGGCGGATACCTGCCGGGAGTGTCGGCCTATCGCGGGCGGCGCGTCCATCACTGGATCGGAGGCGCGCTGGTCGTGGCGGTGGTGATCCACGTCGCGGGCCTTTGG
>DATEKY010000367.1:0-9139 GCA_035277225.1 Xanthobacteraceae bacterium | reverse complement strand
CGCGATTGCGGCAGGCGCGATCGCCACAGCAAGGAACAGGGTTAGTCCGCGAAGAACCCGGCGCATGCAGTCTGCGGCTTACCAGACTCGCGTGGAGAAGAATACGCTACGCGGCGTTCGCGACATGCAGGCCGCTCTGCCGCCGCATCAGGTCGCGATAGGTGCCTTGATCGCGCAGCAGTTCGGCGGGTGCGCCGTCCTGGATGACGCGTCCGCCCTGCAGCACCACAATGCGGTCGAAATTGCTCACCGTCGACAGGCGGTGCGCGATCGCGATCACGGTGCGGCCGCGCATCAGGTCGGCAAGCGCCTGGCGCACCAGATCCTCGGACTCGCTGTCGAGCGCGGAGGTCGCCTCATCCAGCAGCAGCAGCGGCGCGTCCTTCAGCAGCGCGCGAGCGATCGCGATGCGCTGACGCTGCCCACCGGAGAGCTTCATGCCGCGGTCTCCCACGATCGTTCCCATGCGGTCCGGCAGCGCCTCGATGAAGTCGAGGCATCGCGCAGCCTCCGCAGCCGCGTAGACCTCGGCATCGCGCGCGTCCGGCCGGCCGTAGCGGATGTTCTCCATCACCGAGCGATGGAACAGCGAGACGTCCTGCGGCACGACCGCGATTGCGGCGCGCAGGCTGTCCTGCGTGACGCGCCGGATGTCCTGACCGTCGACGAAGATGCCGCCGCGCTCCACGTCGTAGAGCCGCTGCAGCAGGGCGAACAGCGTCGACTTGCCGCCGCCGGATTGGCCGACCAGTCCGACGCGCTGGCCGGGTTCGATCCGCAGGTTGAGATTGTCGAACAGCCGCTCTCCGCCTGGATACGCGAACGTGATGTTCTGCAGCTGCACGCTGGCGCCGAAGCCGAGCAGCGGCGCGGCGTGCGGATGGTCGCGCAGATCGTGCGGCAGCAGCAAGGTCGAAAGCGCCTCCGACAGGCGCGCCAGATGCTGCGTGACATCGACCAGCGCGACCGCAAGATCGCGCGTCGCGTGCAGCACCGACAGTCCGAGCGTGCAGGCGAGCACGACGTCGCCGGTCGAGATCTTGCCCTGCTGCCACAGCAGGATCGCCCAGGCGAGCAGGCAGACGGTGAGCACGACCGTCACCACCGCATGCGCGAGGCGCAGCCGCTCGAGGTACAAGAGGCTGCGTTGGCGCGCACTCAGCTCGCGGTCGACGGTGCCTTCGAAGCGATGGTTCTCGCGAAGTGTTCCGCAGAACGCGCGCACCAGCGGCAGGTTGCCGATCACGTCGACCATCTCGCCATCCACGGCTGCCGCCTTGTCGGCGAAGGCGTGATGCAGCGGCTTGCCCGCGGCGGCAAAATGAAACATCGCGACCACGACCACGCTGCCGACCGCCGCCAGAGTGAGCGCCATCGGCACGCTCACGATGGTAGTGAGCGCGATGGCGCCGAGCATCGAGGCGCAGGCCGGCAGCACGTTCCAGACGAACATGCTCTCGACCGTGAACACGGCGTTCGACGTCGCGGTCACCCGTGCGGTCAGCATGCCAGGCAGGCGGTTTGCGAAATAATTGGGCGAATGCCCGGTGAGATGGCGGAACAAGTCGCGCCGCAGGTCGCCGGTGACGCGCACGAAGGCCGAGCTCATGGTGAAGCCGGCGATGCGCCACAGCAAGTTGTCCGCGGCGATCAGCGACACCAGAAGCGCGAACGCAATCCACACGCCGTTGTCGCGATCGTTGCCCGACAGCGTATCAACAAGATATTTCACGCCGTATTGCGTCGTGATGGAACAGACGACCGCAGCGAGAACCGCGCCCGCGATCACGCCATGCGAGAGCGCGCGATGGCGCACATAACGGAAAATGAACGCGAAAGGCCGGCCGGAATATCGGCAGAGATCGTCCATGGCCCACGCCCTTCCCGAACTTGCGGTGTCCGTGTGCGCCATCCGGCGTCGGCGCGTGAATTGGTAAAAAGACGCGTCGCCGCGCCAAGGTTCCGGGCGAAATCGAAAATTGTTTCCTTGTCGAATGACCGAAAATGACTGCATGTTGCAGGTCCGGGACCGCATGCGGGAATGGGGGGCTCATCCGATCAGGAGCCCATTGGAATGCACATCGCTCAGGTTGCGCCTCTCACCGAGGCGATTCCGCCGAAGCTTTATGGCGGCACGGAACGCGTCGTACATTGGCTGACCGAAGAACTGGTTGCGCTCGGCCACGAGGTCACGCTGTTCGCCAGCGGCGATTCGTGCACATCGGCAAAGCTGGAATCGTTCTGGCCGCGCGCACTGCGCCTTGACGGTTCGATCCGCGATCCGAACGCGTTGCACATGGCGATGCTCGAGCAGGTGCGCCGCCGCGCGAGCGAGTTCGATTTTCTCCACTTTCATCTCGACTATTATCCGTTTTCGCTGTTTTCGCGTCAGCGCACGCCCTACGCCACGACGTTGCACGGTCGGCTCGATCTGCCTGAGCATCAGCCGGTGTTCGATACGTTCTGCGACGCGCCGGTGATCTCGATTTCGAATTCGCAGCGCCGGCCGCTGCCGCAGGCGCGCTGGGTCAGGACGATCCATCATGGATTGCCGGAACGGCTGCTGATGCCGCAGTCGGTCAAGCCGTCGTATTTCGCATTCCTCGGGCGCATCGCGCCGGAAAAGCGCGTCGACATCGCCATTCGGATTGCGGAGCATTGCGGCGTGACCTTGAAGATCGCTGCCAAGATCGATCGCGCCGACCGCGACTACTACGATGAGCAGATCAAGCCGCTGATGAGCAGTCCCTACGTGGATTACGTCGGCGAGATCAACGATCACGAGAAGTCGGCATTCCTTTCAGGAGCGATTGCGCTACTGGTGCCGATCGACTGGCCCGAGCCGTTCGGTCTGGTGATGATCGAGGCGATGGCGTGCGGCACGCCGGTGATCGCGTTCAATCGCGGCTCGGTGCCGGAAGTGATCACCGATGGCGTCACCGGCTTCATCGTCGAGGACGAATCCGGCGCGATCGGCGCGGTCGACCGCCTGTCGCACCTGTCGCGGTTAGGGATTCGACGCCATTTCGAGCAGAACTTCACGGCGAAGCGGATGGCGCTCGATTATCTCGCGGTCTATCGCGAGCTGATGGGCGCGACCGCGCCGCGGCTGCGCGTGGTGTCGGACGCGGATGCCGCGCGTGCGCCGCTATCGGCGCACTGACCTCGCGTCCTCGTGGCGAGACGACTGCCGCCGCGGCGGCAGTCGTGATTTCAGGGCGTAAAGCAGCTGTCTTTGCATGGGGTTGTTTTTCAATTTTTCCGGCAGCGTCCTTCCCTCGGTGAGACTCTGCGTTAACTCACCTCGACCGCCGGCGGCTTGATATCCGCCGGCTTCGTCTCCGGCATCAGCATCCACACCGCCGCGAGCCCGAGCGCCGCGATCCCGGCGAGCCCGAGAAACGCGACCGGGCTGCCGAACGTATCGCTCAGATAACCCGCCAGCGTCGGACTGATCGAGGCGCCGATCCCGACCGCGGTGCCGATGATGCCCTGCGCCAGATTGAAGTGGCCGCTGCCGCGTGCGATGTCGGCGATCATCAACGGCACCATCACGCCGAGCGTTGCCGCCGTGATTCCGTCGAGCAATTGTACGGCGACGAGCAGCTGCGGGTTGGTGACGGTCGAGAACAACAGCCCGCGCAGCGTGAGAGCGGCGAACGCGGCGAGCAGGAAGGAGCGCCGTCCCCAGATCTGCGCCTGATGGCCGACCCAAGGCGAGATCAGCGCGACGACGACCTGCGGCACCACGATGCAGGCGGCGATCAGCACCGTCGCCCATTCGCCCGAGCGCGTCGTCACCACGCTCGCCATCAGCGGCAGCATCGAGGCGTTGGCGAGATGGAAGATCGCGGCGCAGACGCCGAGGATGAACAACGGGCGCCGGCGCAGCAGGCTGCGCAAATCGCCACGCTGCGCCGCGGCCCGCGCCACGCTGCCATGCGCCAGCTCCGGATCGACCTCGCGCGGCTGGATTCGGCTGAGGGCAAACAGCGTCGGGATCAGCAGCGCGGCGGTGACGAAGAACACCGCCTGCGCGGAATAGAAATAGCCGATCGCCCCCATCGCGGCGGCGGCGCTTCCGTTGCCGATCGAGGCGAACCGCGCGTTGCGGCCGAGCCGGTCGCCGATTGCGCCATAACCGACCAAGCCAAGGCTGAGCGCCACGATGCACGGGCCGAGCACGCAGCTCGCCGCCGCATGCAGCACCGCCGCGCTGAACACGACCGGAAAGATCGGGAAGCACGCGTAGGCGAGCGCCGCCGTCGTGATCATGGTGAGCGCGACGCCGGCGACGAGGCGCTCGCGCCGCGCCCAGTCGACGATGGCGCCCCCCGGCATCTGGCACAACAGCGCCACGATGCCGCCGATCGACAGCACGAAGCCGATATCGGTCTGCGTCCACTTCTGCGTCGTCAGATAGACCGAGATGAACGGGCCGAATCCGGTCTGCACGTCGGCGACGCAGAACACGAACCAGTCGAGCCCGCGGAGGCTGCGCGGCGAGGGATGCGGTGCTTCGGTGGACGGCGGCTGGATCGGCGGAATCAGGTCGGAGGCCGGACGCTCGTCCGGCAAGTCGAGGCGGTGCGGGAAACGCACATTCACGCCGGCTCCTGTTACTCGGGCGTTGCCGGCAACGGCCCGGCTGCGCCGAGCACGATCACGGCGCGCTTGTCCTTGTATTCCGGCGCGGTCTTCACCTGGTCGCGCGTAAGCTCGATGGTGACGACGTCGCGCTTCTGCGTCGGCGCAAAGTTGAGCACGCCCCAGTCGACCGCGATCTTGCGACTGCCGACGCCGAGGAAGCCGCCGAAGTCGATCACTGCGGCGCGCACCTGTCCGCTCCGGTCGACGATGATGTCGACGATGCGGCCCATGTTCTCGTCGGTGTGGCTGCGCACTTCCTTGCCGAGGATGCCGTCGGCCTGCTTCGAGCCGAGTACCGTCACCAAGGGTACGGGCGCGCTCTCCTGCGACGCGACCCGCCGCGGCTGAAGCGGATCGCTCGATGACGGCCCGGCGAGCAGGCCGATCAACGCGATGCTCGTGATCGTGAGGCTGAGCTGGCGGTGCATGGTCCGTCCCCGGGTTCCGCGCCAAGTTGGATAACGGAAAACCCGCGGGAACAGCACTTGGTTCCCGACCTCACGCCGGCCGAAGCAGTATTTTTCAATGCGAGTGAACGACCGACACCTGCACCTTGCCGCGCGTGCGCAGGAGTTCCACCGACACCTCGTCGCCGTGACGGCGCACGCTGAGATCGGTGCGAGAGGCACCGAGTTGCAGATTGCGCAAGACGACTTCGTCGAGGAACCGCGGCAGGCTCGGATTTGAGAGACGGATTTCGTTGGTTTTCGGCTCAAACGCGAGTCCGAGCGAGGCCTGAATCAGCGAAAATGGCGTCGCGCTGGCCCAGGCCTGCGGCGCGCAGGCAACAGGATAAAGAGTGGGCCCGCGGCGCCGCTCGCGGCGGAACCCGCAGAACAGCTCCGGCAGGCGGCGCAGGTCCATGTAGGTGGCGGCATCGAATAATCCTTTCGCTACCTGCGCGACTGCGCGATTGAGCCCGTAGCGCGCGAAGCCGAGCGCGATCAGCGCGTTGTCGTGCGGCCAGATCGATCCGTTGTGATAGGACATCGGATTGTAGCGCGCCTCGCCGTGCGCGACGGTACGAATGCCCCAGCCGGAAAAGAATCGCGGGCTCAAGAGTTCGCTCGCGACCATGCGCGCACGGTCTTCGCGCGCGATGCCGGTGAACAGCGCCTGTCCGGCATTCGAGGTGCGCACCATGCACGGCTCTTTCGCGCCATCCAGCGCGAGCGCGTAGGTCCCGATCTCGGGACACCAGAAAGCCTGTTCGAAGCGTTCGGCAAGCTTCGTCGCCTGCGCGTCGAGCTTCTGCGCCAGCGCAGTGTGGCCGAGGCGCTGCGCACAGCGCGCCGCGGTCTGCTTGGCGGCAAAGACGTAACCCTGCACCTCGGCAAGCGCGATCGGGCCTTCGGCCATGCGTCCGTCGGCATGGAAAATCGCGTCGTAGGAATCCTTCCAGCCCTGATTGGCGAGGCCTTCGTTGGTCTTGCGGTAGTATTCGACGAACCCGTCGCCATCAAGGTCGCCCGGACCATCGATCCACGCGAGCGCTGCCTCGATCGCGGGCCACAGCTCGCGCAAGGTGGCATCGTCGCCGGTGCGTTCGGCGTAGAGGCCTGCGAGCAGCACGAACAGCGGCGTCGAGTCGACGCTGCCGTAATAGAGCCCGAACGGCACCTCGCGCAGCACCGCCATCTCGCCGGCACGCATCTCGTGCAGGATCTTGCCCGGTTCGGAGTCGGCGGCGGGATCGCTGTCCCGGGCCTGGAACGCCGCGAGCCGGCGCAGCACGCCGCGCGCCATGCCGGGATCGCACCACAGCATCTCGATCGCGGTGATCAGCCCGTCGCGCCCGAACGTGGTCGAGTACCAGGGGATGCCGGCATAAGGATAGCGGCCCTGCGGGGTCTCGGTCATCAGCATGTTGAGATCGGCGGCGGCGCGGCAGAGCACCTCGTTGAACAGACCGTTGGAGGTCTCGACCGTTGCGATGTCGCGCGTCTCGCGGCGCAGTTCGCGGTGCGCGCCGAGCAGTCCGCGCAGGAACGGTGCCGGCCGATCACCGATCGCCTCGCGGCAGCTCGCGAGCAGGAAGATCGGGCGTGCCTCGTGCGGCGCGACGACGAAGCGGTAGATCGCGCTGTGCTCGGTCAGTTCGGCCGGATGCGGGTCGAAGGTAAGCGTCGTGCGCCGCCATGCATCGTCCAGTCCCTTATAGCTGAGCAGCACCTGGTCCTTGCCGTCGATCACGCGATACGAGGTCACGCCGCGCCGCGCGCGCCGCTCGCCGCGCACCTCGAACACGTCGGCGAAATCATTGTCGAAACGCAGCGCGAGCGTGACCTCGACCGGCTTCAGTCCATGATTGCGGACCTGGATGCGCTGGTAGGCGGTGCCCTTCCAGAGGAAGACCGTGCGCGCGACGTGGAGGATGTCCTTCTGCAGCACGATCTGGTCGCCGGCGTAGATATCCGGATTGGTCAGGTCCACCGCGAGCAGCGTGTTGTCGTCGCGCACGTTCGAGCCGAGCAGCAGCGGCTGCGTGCCGTTCAGGCGCAATTCGAGCAGCGAGAGAAACCGCGTGTCGTCGTGATAAAGCCCGTCCGAATCGCCGGCCGACGCGCCGATGTCGCCGTGGCTGTCCACCACCAGAAAGGTGTCGCCGTGCTTGAGCGCGCGTCGCGGGCGCGTCGCGGATGCCGTCGCCGGAATATAGAACGGACTTTCCGGCGGATCGGGCTGCGCGATTGCGCGTTGCAGCTTGCTGTCGGCGGACATCGGCACCTGTTGGGGAGTTTTCGAAGCGGACCAAACGCGACGCGTGGTGAAGACGCAGGTGGACCGCGATTACGTCAGTGTGATGGTCGTTTTCCGACCGATGCGCAATGATCAGCTCCGGCCGCCATTTTTCGCCTGCTGCGTGCGCGCATGGCGGTCATGCAGGAATTTGGCGAGCTCTTCCCGCAGGCTCTCGTCCCGTTCGCCGCGGTGTCCGATCACGACCGCGTGCTCGAACAGCTTTTCCTGGATCGCCGCCGGAAGCTCCGCCCAAAGGTGCAGAGCTGCAGCGCCCAGCAAGGGAGCAAAATGGTCGTTCCGTCCGGACATGGCTGTCACCCCGCTGGCGGCCATACGCCGCCGCAAGGCGAAAACCGTTTGGCGGGCAATCGGTTCCCGCACGGAAACTTGCGGCCCGGGCCAGTGCGCCTACACCAGCATGTCGAACGCGCCCTTCATGATCTCCTTGGCGTCGATCGTCGGCTTCTCGATCTTGATGTCGTCGGTGTCGAAATCGAGCCCCTCCTTCTCCGACCATTTCATCGGGAAGGAGGCGCCGAGCTGCATGTTCGGGCCGAACGAGCCGAGCTCCTTCTCCCAGGGCCCCCAGGTCTTGTCGATGTCGAACAGTCCGAGGTCCACGCCGGCGGTGATCGACGCGGTGACGCCGAGCTCGAACTTCGGCGATGCAACGATCTTTGCTTCGGCGCCGACCGCAAAGCCGTCGGTCGGATTCCAGTCGACGCCGACATCGAAGCTGCCCTCGACCAGCAAGCCGAGGGTGCCATAGAGTCCGACGCGGCCCTTCACGTAGGCGACCGCGACTTGCGCCTTCACGCCGCCGCCGACGTCGAGCCGCAGCCCCGCGTAGGCCGGCACGTAGAACTGCGCCTGCCCGTGGACCGTCGCTTCCTCCGGCTTGTCGAGATCGATGGTCGCCTGGACCTTCGTGTCGCGCAGTTGCCCGGGACCGACATAGGCCTCGAGCTTGATGCTCGCATCGACGAACGCGAAGATGCCGAAGCCGACCGGGCCCACCTTGACGCCCCAGATCGGAAAGTCCGGCGGGTTCACCGAGAACAGCGGCTCCTTCGGCGACAGATCCTTTTTCGGGAACAGATCGTAGGTCGGCGGCAGCGCAATCTCGCCGCTGATGATCACGCGGCCGTCCGGCGTGTACTCGATGCCGGCCTTGCCGGTGAGGATCTTGCCGAACGCGATCGTCGCCTCACCCTTGCCCCAGATGTGCAGGTCGCCGACCGGGCCGTTCTCGATCGGCTTGCCTTCGTCGTCGATCGCGCGGTTGGTGCCGGTGATCTGCAGCCAGCCGGTGGCCGGGCCCTTCGCGACGTCGACACGGCCGGTGAACGTCACCGCGATGCCGTCGAACATGATGTCGAGCGTGCCCTTGGCGCCGCCGGCTGCCAGACTCGCCTTGCCGCCGCCCGAGACCGACCATTCGCCGGTGTCGGGACTGCGCTGCGCGCGCACCGTGACTTTCGCGTCCGACACGCCAGGGAGCTTCTCTACCGGCAGCGGCAGGTCCTTGCCCTCGATCAGCAGCCCGGTTTCCGGCGTGTAGCCGACCGTGATCGAGCTGCCGGTGAGGATGCCGCCGAGATTGAGTGTGCCGGTGAGGCCGAACGTCTGGCGCGAGGCCGTGACTTCGACCGTGCCGGACTCGACGCCGGGCGGGGCATTCTCTTTGTCCACGCCGAGCGTCGCCTTGATGTTGAAGTCGTCCTTGGCAAGCGAATAGCTCACCTCC
>DATEKY010000366.1:0-19059 GCA_035277225.1 Xanthobacteraceae bacterium | reverse complement strand
GCCGGTCTGCGCACCGCCGGAGCCGGTGTTGCCGCCGTCGTCGATCTGCAGCGTCAGCGTGGTGCTGGCGGCCGGATTGTCGTTGTTGTCGATATAAGTGAGGTTGCTGGTGCCGCCCGCCGCGAGCAATGCGTTGAGCTGAGCGAGCGTGCCGGACACCACGACCGACGAAGTGCCGTTGCCGCTGACGACGGTGACGCCGCTGTCGCCTTCGACCACCGTCAGGGCGCCCTCGCCCACCGACAGCGTGACGGTCGCGACGCCGCCGAGTGAATCGACATCGGCCACCGACATGCCGGTGCCCTTGAGGCTCAGCCCGGTCTGCTCGGTCGCCGTGTAGGGATCGGTCGTCATCAGGGCGGTCGGCGCGTCGTTCACCGCCGTGATGTCGATGGTCGCGGTATCGCTGTCGGTCAGGTCGCCGCTCGGCGTATTGCCGTTGTCGTGGATCAGCAGCGTCAGCGTCGTGCTGGACGACGGCGTGTCGGTATTGTCGATGTAGACGAGCGTGCCGGTGCTGCTGCCGGAGAGCAGCGCGTTGAGCTGGGCGATCGTGCCCGAGAACGTGACCGAATTGGTGCCGCCGCCGGTGATGCCGGTCACGCCGCTGTTG
The DNA here is from genome assembly GCA_035277225.1 of Xanthobacteraceae bacterium. Lineage (GTDB taxonomy): Bacteria > Pseudomonadota > Alphaproteobacteria > Rhizobiales > Xanthobacteraceae > PALSA-894. Next base: position 18,446 of record DATEKY010000366.1, on the reverse strand, counting down.
CCCGCGGCGAGCGTGATGGTCCCCTCGCCGACCGACAGCGTCACGGTCTCGCTGCCTGCGTTGCCGTCGACATCGCTGACCGCGAGGCCGGTGCCGTGCAGGTTCAGCGCGGTCTGCTCATTGACCGTGTAGTGGGCAACCGGTGTGGTCGCGACCGGCGCGTCGTTTACCTGTGTGATGTTGACGGTGACGTTCTCGCTATCGGTGCCGCCAAGGCCGTCGCTGACCGAGACCGCGATCGTGCGCGGCGATATCGATGGATCGGCGGTGTTGGTGTTGGAGTAGGTCAACGCCTGGATCAACGTGCCGACCAGCGCCGGCGTCGCGTTGGCGTTGAACGTGATGATGAGGTTGTCGGTGCCGATGCCGGTGCCGCCGGCCGCGATGGTGCCGACGGCGGTGCCGCCGACCGACACGATGCTGCCGACGCTGGTGCCGCTGCTGAGCGAGACGGTGCCAGCCGTTGTGATGCCGAGCACATCCTGGGCCGCAACCTTGTTGACGGTGATCGCGACCGTCAGGTTGCCGCCGTTGAGGCTCGTCTGGTCGTCGGTGACGGTCGCGGCGACTTTCGGCGCGCTCGAATCGTCCAAAAGAACCGCTGGCCCTTCCTCCGTGAAGGTCGCGGTGTCGCCGCCGAGATTGAGGATCTGGGGAGGCGGGTTGCCGAGGAAGCCGAAGTCGAGGGTGAAATTGGTGTCGGCGATGGTGTCGCCGTCGTTTATCGGCTCCATGCCGTAGGCAAGCGTGATCGAATTGCTGAATGCCGGCTGCCCTGCGACTCGCGCGCCGTTGTCGTCGTTGTCGACGTCATTATCGGGGTCCAGCGGCTCCGGCACGGTGACCGGCGACAGCGGCGTGAGGACCAGTGCGCCACCTGCGTCGAAGTTCGTCTGGTTGACGCGGACGATGTAGTTGCCAGGCGCGAGCCCGGTGAACTGGTAGTCGCCGGTGGCGGACGTGGTGGTGACCTGGATCGGCGACAATAGATTATCGGCCACATTGTCGTTGTTGGCGTCGCTGAAGAGCGCGAGCGTCACGTTAGCTATGCCGGGCTCGGTCCCATCCTTGATGCCGTTGCTGGCGATGCCGCCGCCGGTGCCGTTGTCGTTCCAGATCGTGCCGCCGAGGACCAGCGTCTCTACCGGCGCCCAGAAGACGTCCTGGGTGGAGCCGCCGATGTCGTTCGGCACGAGGAACGGGGAGCCGCTCTGGAAGGCGATGCTGTCGTTCGCCAATGAGGCGGCGCCGACGGCTGTACCGATGGTGCCGATTGCGGCGCCGCTTGCAGTGCTCACGGCGCGACCGGTCACCCCGGTCAGGACGTCATAGACCCAAAGCGAAGTGTTGTTGGTGTTTATGAAGGCGACGTGCTTGCCGTCGGGCGAAATCGTCGGAGTGGTGTTCGCGCTCGTGCCCAACGTCACCAGCGGGCTGCCGGACACAAGGATGGTGGTGCCGGGCGCGATGCCGTTGACGGTGGTCGTTCCGATATTCCGCAGGTAAACGTCCGTATTGCTGTCAGTATCGCTCGCCGTCAGCTGCGAGGTGCTGGCGAACACGATGAGGTTGCCATCGGCTGAGAGCGCGGGTGCGAAACTGATCCCGGTCGCAGCCTGAGTGTCGGTCGCACCGGCTTCCACCAGGTTGACGCGCTTGGTCGTGCCAGCAACGAGATCGCGAACGAAGATGTCCTGCAAGCCGTTGGTATCGTCTCCACCCTCGGAGCCGAAAGCAGTGCCCACGAGATTGCTGGCCAAGCTGGAGAAGGCAACGAACCGCCCGGTCGCGGAAATCGAAGGAGAGTTGCTATTGCCGTTGGGTGCCGCTTCGTTGTCCGCAACCGACACGCGCACGGTGGTCGGACCGGCGGGCAAGCCCCCCGTGCCGAGCAAGGTGTTGCCGGCGAGCAGCCGAACGTAGATGTCGACCAAACTATCCGTGTCCGCTGCAACGAACCCCTGGGTGAACGTGGCGAACGAGACCGCCGTGCCGTCGCCTGAGATTTCGGAGATATCGATAGAGGGGCCGCCAGCGATCTCTGTTCCGGCGTCCGTGAGGCTGACCTTTGTGGTCGTGCCGGCGCTGATATCGCGGATGAAGAGGTCGCGACCGAACGGGTCGGCGGTGGGGAGCAAGTTGGTGGCATCGCTCATGAACAGCACGCGATTGCCGTCAGCGGAAATCGACGCGTTCGTGCTTAGACCGTTCGGGTCCGATCCATCGTTGGCGACAGACACGCGGATCGTCTCGCCGGTCAGCATGTCGTGGCGGAAGACGTCCTGCCCGAGGCCGTTAGGACCGGCATTCATGTCGTTTGCGACCAGAGTGCTGGCGTTACTCTGGAACACGATGTAACGGCCATCGCTGGAGATGGTGCGTGCGAGCTCGTTGCCAGTCGTGACACCGAAGGTGTTGGTGGCGGATTGGAACAGAGGATTGGCGCCGTTATTCGCCTGCACGCCATCGCTGCTGATCGAGACGAGCTCGGTCACGCGCGGCGGGCTCACCGTCGCGGCCACAGACAGCGCCTGGATCGTCGCGTCGCCGACCTCGCTGATCCCCGTCAACGTCACGATCCGAGGCAGCGGTCCCGGCGCAGAACTTGCGTTCTGGTAGATGAGACCATCGACCAAGGCCTGCAGCTGCGCCGCCGTAATCCCCGCGACGGGCGTCTTGATCGTCACCGAAGCCGTCGTGCCGGAAAGCGCCACGTCGACGAGGAGGCCGCTTCCGGCCGACACGTCGGCGCTGTTGACGAGGTCGATCAACGTCCCATTGATCTTGAGCCTTTCGGCGGCGCCATTGATCACGTTGGTGACGGTGAGCGTCAGCAGATCGAGATTAACATCGTTCGAAATGGGCCCGAGGAAATCGAACAGATCGGCGTCGGGATGCGTCCCGCCGAATTCGTTGCCGAAGATCGGTCTGCCCGGGAGAGGCGGCCAGAATGCCGGCGTCACGAATACGTCCTGGACGCCGTTGGTGTCAGACGCGACGAGATTGGTGACGGTGCTCTGGAAAACGACGGTGGTTCCGTCGGCGGAGATCAACGGTCTTCCGTTGACCACGGTGGTGAGTGTGCCGCTGGTGGTGAACGGCTCAGACTGCGTCAGCCCGGTCTGCAGGTCATGAATCAGGATTTGGTTGTTTTGCAGGAACGCGACATAGCGGCCGTCCCCGGACACCGAGGGATATTGGCTGACCGGCCCAGAAGGCAAGGACGAAATCCGTACGGTCGTGCCCGCCGAGACGTTGCGCACAAAGACGTCGGCAGTGCTGCCGTTGGGATCGTTTGCTACCAGATTGCTGGCGGTGCTGAGGAAGGCAATGATATTGCCGTCGTCCGACACCGAGGCCACGGTCGAAGCTCCGTTGGCCTGACCCTCGGTATCGGTCAAGGATACGCGGATGATTGTGCCGGTCTGCCGGTCGTAGCGGAAAATCTCGAACGCGCTGTTGGTGTCTCCAGTCACCAGATCGTTGGCGGCGCTTTCGAAGACCACCCAGCGACCGTCGGTCGAGATGTCGGGCGCTAGGCCGCCGCCGCCAAACTGCGGCGTGGCGCTGTTAGCGGTCGAGATCCGCGTCGTCGTATCAGTGGTGAGGTCGCGGAGGTACACATCCGGCTGCCCGTTTTGGTCGCTGGCGAGCAGCTGATCGGCGCTCTCGAAGACCACGAACAGGCCGTTGCCCGAGATAACGCCGTGCCCGGAGCCGTTGAGGGAGTCGCCGGACGCCACTCCTACGCTGATCTTCTCGGTCGTGCCTGCGGAGATGTCGCGCAGGTAAATGTCCGGCCGGGTGTTGACGATATCGCCGGCGACGAGATTGGTCGCATTGCTGGTAAAGACAACCAGATTGCCGTCATCGGATACCGAGGCAGTGAAACTGGGACCGTCGGCCGCCGCTCCGTTAAGCCCGACCGAGACGAGCGTGGTGGTCGCGGTCACGCGGTCGCGCAGAAAGACGTCTCGTAGAGCGTTGCCGTCCACGGCCAGGGTGTTCGCGTCACTGACGAAGGCGACATAGCGTCCGTCGCCACTAAGCGAACCGATAAGCTGATTGGTGTCAGTCGCGATATTGTTGGTCGCAGCGGTCTGGGTGCCACCCGATCCGGTCGAGCTGACGGCATTGGCTTGCACGCCGGCGCTGCTGACGGAAATGATCTCGTTGGCTACGACAGCGCCCAGCAGCCCATTGAAATTCGACTCCGCCTCGGCGGTGAACGCCGGCGCCGCCTCGATCGGGCCGGTCGCGGCCTCCAGGATCCAGTCGCCGCCGAGCGCGGCCGCGCCGGTCAAGTCGGTCGAGGCCGCGACGTCGGCAGCGGTGAGGCTCGCGAGCGCGTCGATGAACTGCTGGCCGGACGAACCGCCGGCGACGTCGCAGCCATACAGCATGATGTCGCCGCCGGACGCCAGTGCCGCGCCGATCTGCGCCAGCGCGTCGGCGAAACTCACGACATTGCCATTGTCGAGGACGGTCGAGCCGAGCGTGATCGAGCCTTCGCTGCCGTGCGACACGATCTGGATCGCCGCCAGATCCGACAGCTCGTTGGCCGCGAGGACATCTGCGATCTGCTGCACGCCATCCTTGTCAGGATCGAGCAGGATTGCGACGGCATCCGGAGCCACTCCCGCGAGCAGAGCCTGCGCGCCGGGAACGGCGGGGTCGATAAAAATGATCCGTCGCACAGCGGCTGTGCGAGTCACGGTGGCATCGTTGATGCCGGTCGCTGTGGCGGCGACGGTGCTGGTGTCGATGTCGATGACCGGATTGACCATGTTTCCCCCGAACTGATGGTTGGCGCTCGCTCAGCGACGACGCAATCGCCAAGCGCGATGCCGCGCGCCCCCGCACGGTCGATCAAGCAGTCCGAGAAGTGATGTGGTTTGGAAGAAGGCCGAGCCGCCCGCTGCGAGAGATGCGACTCCGCCAATCGGCAACGCAAACGCAACATACACCCCCGGCAGATCAGTCAGTCTGCGGCAGTTTCCGCGCGCGACCGCATTGCCGGACGACGCATGTCGACCGTCACCCCGCTCGTGCGGCTTTCCGGCACGAGTGCAGCCCTTACGGAAACGTGTCTCGAAAACTTGCTGTCGCGCTGAACCGATGTAAAGCCACTAGGCCGTATACTCTCGGTCCAACTTGCGATGCGCCGATGCCCGGATCGCGACAGCTGAGCCGGGAGCACGGCCCGAGCGCCTTGCTCTCATCGCCGGTCAGCGCGGCGAGCGCGCGATCCGCATGGGTGTCGCGCTGCGGACCCTTGAGGACGCCGCGGCGTAACAGAAGAATTCCAGGATGTCGGTCGGCAATTCCTTCTTGGTGATCTCGCCGTCTTCGCGCGGCGACTCGAGCGTGTCGTGCGGGGAGCCGAGGATGTAGCCCGCGTAGGTGATCACGCCGGCCTTCTTCCAGGCGAGGACCATGCTGCGGTCTTCGGTGATCTTGCTCTGCCGCTTCACCACGGGCAGCTTGGCCGGACTGACGTTCTCGGTCCCGACGAAGACCTTGCGCACCCCGGCGCGCGCCGCCTTGGCGACGAAATCCGGGATCTTGTGACACTGCGTGTCGACCTGGATGGCGATCTTGAGCTCGATCTTGTCGCGCTCGCGCAACAGGATGATGCGGTCGAAAATCTGCTCCCAGTCCTTGTTGCGCGCGAAGTTGTCGTCGGTGATGAAGAACCAGGGGACGCCTTCCTGGTAGTGCGCACGGATCGATTGCTCGGCATCATCCGCCGAGTGGCGGCGCGACCTGCGTCCCTGCAGATTGATGGTGGTGCAGAACGAGCACTGGAACGGGCACCCGCGCGCCGCATCGAAGCTCGCATAATGATCGATCATGCGCTTCAACGCTTCCGGCGGCACGAACGGCGACGGAGCGGATTCGAGCGCCGGCAGACCGTTCAGGTGATCGTACATGGATTGAAGCGCGCCGTTTGCGGCGTCGCGGATCACCGCATCGATGCGCCCGTTCTCGGCGTCGCCGGTGAACAGGCTGCAACCGATGTCGAGCGCCGGCGCCAGATCGGGCTGCGGGGCGGGCAGCGTCGCGAGGTGGTCGGACACAAAGCCGCCGATCACGACCGGAAGGCCGGCTTCGCGCAACGGCCGCGCGATATCGAGTGCGCGCGGGAGCTGGTTCGACCCCACGCCGACGAGCCCGACCATCCCGAAGCTGTCATGCCCGGCAAACTGCGCGATGATCTCTTTCGTCCGGACGCGCGTGTTTGCCTCGTCGACGGCTGTGATGTCGATCGTCACGTTGGGACCGAGGACCCGACGTTCGGCCGCGTCCAGCGCGAGCGCGTAGAGGCACGCGAGCGAGCTTGCCGGAATCGAGGAGCGAATCCTCTGAACCAGGGAACCCTCGCCGTCATAGTGCGAGGGCTTGATCAGTACGAGCTGGAAGCGGCGTTTCGCGCGCGGGACCGACATGCTCAACCGTTCGCAACGTGTACCCACCCGGAGCCGGGCATCGCCATGCCAGAGTATTGAAGAAACACCCAAAGGTCGACTCGCGCCGTGCGTGTGGCGCGCGAGACAAAGCCTTCTGCAACCATCAGGCGGCGAGCGACGTCGCCTTCGCGTCCGCATCCTGCAAGATCATGTCGGAAGCTTTCTCGCCGATCATCACGCACGCCGCGTTGGTGTTGCCCGAGACAATGGTCGGCATGATCGAGGCATCCGCGACGCGCAGGCCCTGGAACCCATGGACGCGCAATCGCTCGTCGACGACCGCGGTCATGTCCGAGCCCATGCGGCAGGTCGAGGTCGGGTGGAACACGGTCGAGCCCTTCTGCCGCGCGAGTTCCAGATAATCGGCGTCGCTCTCGACCTTCGGTCCGGGCGCGAGCTCTTCGAGAATGTAGCGCTCGAGCGCCGGCTTGCGCATCACGTTGCGCAGCAGCTTCATGCCGGCGACCATCGCGTCACGGTCGGCCTGCGCCGTGATGTAGCGCGGCTGGATCGCGGGTGCTTGCGTCGGATCGGCCGACTTGATGCGCACGAAGCCGCGGCTCTCGGGTCGGAGCTGGCAGACCGTGGCGAGGAAGCCCGGCCACGGATGCGGATCCTGCCCCGCCGAGTCCGCGCTGGACAAGATGAGATGAAACTGGACGTCCGGCCTGGCCATTCTCGGATCGGTCCTGGCGAAGGCGCCCGCATAACCCGCGCCGATGGAAAGAAAGCCCTTGCGGAACAACGCGTAGCGCAAGCCCGCCGCGACGCGCCCGCGCATGCTGCTCATCATGTCGTTGATGGTGATGCGCTCCGAGCAGCGATAGTAGAAGCGCGCCTCAAAGTGGTCCTGAAGGTCGGCGCCCACACCTTTCGCATCGGCGACGACCTCGATGCCGTGCTGCTGCAGCAGGTCGGCCGGGCCGACGCCAGACAGTTGCAACAGCTGCGGCGAGTTGAATGCGCCGCTCGACAGGATCACCTCGCCGCTGGCGCGAGCCACATGGACCGCGCCGCCCTTGCGGTACTCGACGCCGACGGCGCGGCGACCTTCGAACAGGATGCGCGTGGTCAGAGCGTTGGACAAAACCGCGAGGTTGCCGCGCTTGCGCGCGGGCGCGAGATAGCCGCGCGCGGTCGACCAGCGCCGCCCCTTGCGCGTGGTAAGCTGGAAGTAGCCGGCGCCCTCCTGCGTCGGGCCGTTGAAATCCTCGGTGCGCGGGATGCCGGCCCCTTCGCACGCTGCGATGAAAGCCTCGCACAACGGATGGCCTTCGCTTACGTCGTTGACCGAGAGCGGGCCACCGACGCCGTGCAGCTTGTCCTCGCCCCGCTGCTGATCCTCGGCGCGGCGGAAGTAGGGCAGCACGTCGGCGAAGCTCCAGCCCGCATTGCCGAGCTGGCGCCAGTGATCGAAATCTTCCGCCTGCCCGCGGATGTACAAAAGTCCATTGATCGACGAAGAACCGCCCAGCACCTTGCCGCGCGGCTGGATGATCCGGCGACCGTGCAGCTCGGGCTCGGGCTCGGAGCTGTAGAGCCAGTTGTGCCGCGCATCGGTCAGCAGCCTGGCAAACCCGATAGGGACATGGATCCACAAATTGCGATCCTCGCCGCCGGCCTCGATGAGCAGCACGCGATGCCTGCCGCTCGCGGTCAGGCGGTGTGCCAGCACGCACCCGGCACTGCCCGCACCGACGACGATGTAATCGAACGAACCGTCCACGCGCTCCTCCCGCTCAGCGCTTGCCTCGACGTCGCGCGGCTTTGTCCCTGTTCCTTTTCCTTGCCCTGGTACGTCGCTGGAGCTGCAGAAGCTCCCTCGCGGCGTCGGCTGCGATCTCCACGTATGCGGGATCCCGATGGATGAGCATCGACAGCATCGCGCCCTCGGCCAGCAACCAGATCTGCCGTGCCCGCTCAACCGGTGCGGCTACATTCAGCCGCTTGAGCTGAGCTGCAACGTGCGCCTCGAGCATTGCCTTGTGCTTTCGCGCGATCGCCCGCGCCGGATGGCCGGGAAAATCGGCGAGCTCGACGACCAGGCGGGTAAAGCCGGAACCCGACCATCGGGAGGTGGCGGACCATGTGGCAATCTCTGAAAAGAGCCCGTCGACGAGCTCGTCAGCCGTCACCGGGACATGGCTGAACGTCCGCGAGGTGGTCAGGGCGAGGCGGTGTTGAGCTTCGAAAATCTCTCCGACGATGACGTCCTTGCTTTCGAAATGGCGGTAGAGAGTCCGCTTCGTGACCGTAGCGGCGGCGGCGATCTCCTCGACGCTGACACGCGCGTATCCTCTGGCGCGGAAGAGCAGGTATGCGGCATCCAGGATACGTCGACGAGTCAACTCTCGTGATCTAGGCATCCGCTGATCTTCGATTGAAGGAAGGTAATCCCGCCTGGAGCCATCGCTTCTCTTTGACTCAAGACCAAGTCACGCCCCGCACAACACCGCAGCCGCAAGCGTATTCCTTCGCGCGGAGTGCTGACCCGCCGCCAGCGCCGCAAGATCGCGGCTTCTCCCGATCTAGCACCGGCTCGATATGAAACAAGGTATACGGCAGAGTGGCTTTACGTCCGGGCTGGCGCGAACATTTGCCTGCCACGCGGCAATTGCACCGCGGGCAATCGCAAGCCGTGGTGTCCGGATTGGGAAGGCGGCAATGCCGCACAATGACGAACGCCTTGCTGTGCGCTAAATGCGGCTGCGCGTTTTGCCCCGACGTCTCGAACCGTGCTCTCGGGCGCGCGACGCGACGACCGAACCGAGGCGACTGAAAGGTGATGTGCCGGCCCGGCCTCGTGCCCGTTCGCCTGGGTTTCTTTTTGTCCAGCGGCGCCGACAAGAGGCTCGCCGGAACACAAACGGTCAAATTGCGTTGTCGGGTCCAGCGGAGCTACCCTAGTCCGCGGAGCCGAGACAGCATGAAGCCCGCCCATTACCCCGAGGCGTTCTGCGTATTTCAGGGCGTAGTGGAAGATGGCTTGCACAAGAAGAACTACGGCTTCACGCTCTCCAAGGCGCCGCAGATTGAGATCATCAAGCTGGGCGACAAGCGGGTTGAAATCAGCCATGCGGAGGCGGACGAGCGCGGATACTCGGTTCTTGTGCTTCGCAGCGGCGAGTTGGCAATCATGATCCGGATAGAGAATCCGCAAATTGAGGAGGACTACCACCTCTTCCGCCAGCAGCTCGTGAATCCGACCGACAAGTGTCGGCGCCCATGACATGCCAATCGAAGATACCTCTGTCACGTACCAACGCTGGCGGGGCGTAGTCCCGGCCAAGATCTCGTTAAGAGTCCTCCGGCACGTTCCGAAGGCGGGCAGAAATTAAGGTCAATCCCCGGCACTTGCAGAGGGCGCCGACAAACCGGCAACGCGCTACCGCGGCGGGGTAATTAGACACCGCTGCGCAAGCCCCGGATCGATGGCCGACGCGCCGATCGGGGCGCGGTCCCCCTCCGCAACCGATCGCCCTCTCCGGCAAGTGTTTTTTCGCGTAACCACCTGGCGTGTGGCGAGGGAGAAAGGCGCTGGCCTATATTATCCGGCATGACGTTCCGATTCGGGGGCGCCGCGGCAGCGGTCGCGTTTTGCACCGTCGTCCTGACGTGGGCTGCATTGCCGCCAGACGTCGTCTTGCGCATCGAACCGCGCGAGATTTCCTTGCGTGGCGGCCACGCTTTCGCTTGGTGGATCGTCAAGCCGAATTATTTGCCCGAGGCGCTCATCGCCGGCGACGATGTCGCCAATCCGCAGAGTTCGCACCTGCAAATCTACGAGCAGGGACGGCCGATCGGGCCGGCGCATGCGCTGCATCAAGAGATCGAACAAGCCGGATCGGGACGATTCTCGCACTGGACGACGACACTTATTTTCTCCACGAGCGACAATACCGATCCGCGCACCAATGGCCGCAGCTATGAGGCGCGCGTGCCCATTGCGCCGCCACGCTTCCTCGTCGCCGGCGCAGGTGCGCTCGCGGCTCTGCTTGCGGCAGGCTTCCTCGCCCGGATCGCGCGAGCACCCCTCGTACGCATGGCACGCGCCTTTGCGGACCGTGCGGTCGCCTTTGCGCGCCATGCGGGCGCCTTAACGCGCGGTGCGGTCGCCTTAGCGGGTGGTGCGGTTGCAGCCGCATGGCGCGCCGGAACAGCGCTCGGCGGTGCGGCGAGCGCGATGGCGTCGATCTGGCTCAAGGCAATCTCGTCGATCTGGGCCGGCACGATCGCAGCCGCGCGGCGCATCGAGGTGGCGCGGCCGCTATTGGTGTTCAGCCTGCTGCTGTTCGGCGGCGTGATCGCCTGGAGCCTGTTCCCGCCGCACGTAACGTGGCGAATCGATCCGACGGAGATCATGCCGCGCGCCGGGCATTCGTTCGCCTGGACCTTGCCCAAGCCCGCGCTCTTCCCGCTCGCGGTCGTGCGCAGCAACGGCGAGTCGTCGCGGTCATCCCGGCTGGGCCTCTACCAGGATGGCCACCTGCTCGGCCCGCCGCACATTGCGGACGTGCTCATCGCCGACATCGGCGCCGGCCCCTATTCGCACTGGGGCGACGCCATCCTGTTCGCGAGCGCGGACAACTCCGATCCGAGAACCAACGGGCACGTTTACGAGGCGCGCGCGCCGGTCGTCCCGGCAGCGTGGGCGATCGTGGCCGCGGGCGCGCTGTTCGCTGCGGCGCTCGTCATCAATTGGCGCCGCCGGCTGCGGGGCAGCGCGTCCGGAGGCGTGGACTGGGCGCGTGTCGCGGCCGCAATACCCGCCGCCATTCTTGTCGCCGCCGCGCTCGTGGCCACGATGTCGCTGCTCGGCGTGCTTCGTGGCCAGCGCATTGTCCCGGCTTCCGCGCTCACCCCGGATTCACCGCAAGCGCTTCTGGCGCCGGCCGACCGCATCAGCCGTAAAGGCATCTATGTGCTCGAATTCTCCCGGTTCTACGCGCCGTTCCTCGAGATCGCCTGTTGTACGCAGGTCGACATCCGCCGCGGCGAGACACCGATCCTGCCCGATGCGGACTTCGATCCACAGGCCGACGACCCGCAACGGCGCGCCGAAACCATCCGCGCGCTTGGGGGCAACCGGTTCTACGGCTTCGAGGACTATCTCTATTTGCATCTCGACAGCGCGCCGCGGTGGAACGAGACGTTGACATTGCGCTTCCCGGTGAAGGCGGAGCCCGAGTTGATCGTCATCCTGTGGCTGGCAGCGATCGGAATGCTCGCGCTGCGCCGGCGGACAGCGCGCTTCGTGCTGCACCCGACCTCTGCGGCATTCCTGCGTGGCACCGCGGCAGCCGCAGCGTCCGCCGCCGCCGCACTGCTCGCGCTTAGCGCGATCGGCCTCCTCGTTCCCTTGCGCTCCAGCGAGGTCGATCGTCCCTCGCGTGCAACGATCGTTCGCAGCCATGGCCCCGGCGATGCGACCATGACCTGGGAGACCGCACGGACGCAGCTTGCCCGGGGCGCGCGCGAATCGCGGACGGCCTATGCCCATCGCCTGACCAATGTCGTGGCGGCGTCGGTCATGCACTACTGGTACGAGCGCGATCGCCGTGCATTCCGGCTCCAGGTCCCGATCTGGGAGAACTACCTGCTGTGGCTGGCCGGTGAGCTCCGCCCCGAATACCGGCTCTATGCGTTCGCGGATCCCCACAAGGCGATCGAGCGCGGCGTCGGAATGTGCGATCAGGTTTCGTCGGCGCTGGTCACGCTGCTGCGCCGCGAAGGCCTCGATGCCCGCATCGTTCAGCTCAACGGGCATACGGTCGTCACCGCGGAGGTCGGTGCCGGCGTCTGGCACGTGCTGGACGCGGATTACGACGTGGCGATTCCAAGGAGCATGGCGCAAATTCAGACGGATCCGAACATGGTCCGCCCATATTACCAGGCGGCGTTCAACCGCCTCAGCCCCGTTTCCAGCAGAATATCGCTCGACCTGATCGCATCTTTTTACGCGCCGCCCACCTATATCGGGGAAGCAGGCGGCAACTCCGCGCTCGGCGAGCGCCGCATCGCCTTCGAGGCGCTCGCCTACTGGCTCAAATGGCGGCTACCGCTGGCGCTGCTGGCGTTCGCCGCGCTGATCGCCGCCGGTTTGAGAATGACGTCGCGCCACCGTCAGTACCAGCGGATTCCGACCACGCGAGAATTGTCACCTTGATGGGCCTCCGCGGTACCTATTGGTGGAGCATGATCTTTTCCGAAAACCGGTGTCCACTTTTCGGGATCATGCTCTAAACGATACCAACATTGACGAGACCGCGACTCGATCACCGGCCCGATGGCGACGGGATCCGGCGCTGCGCGGGAAAATGGCGTTGATCTTCCCCGCGTCTGCTACCGCGGTTCAATCGGTGTTCGCGGCGATACGTCGAACAAGCCTTCCAGATGGGACCCGATCGCGAGCAGCTTTGCTTCGCTTCTCGGCGGCCCGATGATCTGCAACCCGATCGGAAGTGCGTCTGTCGTAAACCCGCACGGCAGCGCAAGGACCGGACAGCCGGTGGCCGAGATTGCGCACGTCATCACCACCCATCCCAGATAGCCTTCGAAGCTGATGCCTTGCAGACTTTCGACGTGTCGCTGTTCAGCCTTGATCGGCGGGCATAGTGCCACCGGACAGATCAGCGCATCGTACTGCTCGAAGAATCCGACCATTCGGCGGATGATTTCTCCGTAAGCAATCTCCGCCTGCACGATGTCCGCAACGGTCAGCGCGAAGCCGAACTCGGCATTGGCGATCACGTCCGGCTTGAGGGCAGCGCGGTGCTGGTCCAGCAACGGACCCATGTTGGCAACGAAGGCGGCGCCGCGCAGGACCTGAAACGTCCTCTCCGCGTCCGTCAGGTCCGGGCACGCCTCGTCGACCTGGCAGCCATCTCGTTCCAGCTTCCTGGCTGCAGCGGTGCATACGCGCGCAACCTCCGTGTCGACTACCGGAGCCACACCCAAATCGAGGCTGAAAGCCACCCGCGAAGGCCTGCGTGGATTCGCGGCCGCATTCATGAACGAACCATGCGCAACCGGCGCCGACAGCGGGTCGAGAGGATGGTGACCTGCCTCGCATTCCAGCATCAGCGCACAATCCGCGACGGTACGGGCCATCGGCCCTTCGACATTGAGCGCGGAGTAGGGCTGCCTTTGGACACGCGGCACCACACCGGCTGTGGGCCTCAGGCCCACCAGCGAACAGAAGCTCGCAGGAAGCCGGATGCTTCCGCCAAAATCGTTTCCGGTGCCCAACCAAACCTGGCCGGCCGCGAGCGCGGCCGCGGTTCCGCCGGAAGAGCCTCCCGGCGTAAAGCGAGTGTCCCACGGGTTGCGCGTGACGCCGAACACCTCGTTGTATGTATTGCCGCCCGCCGCGAACTCCGGGATGTTCGATTTCCCGATGACCAGCGCCCCGCACGCCTCCAGACGCTGCACCACGATGTCGGACTGCGGCGATACGCGGTCGGCGAAGATCGTCGACCCCATCGTGCAGCGCACGCCTTCGACATTGACGTTGTCCTTGACCGCGATCGGCAGTCCGTAAAGGTAGTGCGGCGGCAAGTCCGACCGGGTCTCGCGCATCAGCCGGCGCGCATGCGACCGTGCGCGATCGATGCACAAGATCGGCATCGCATTCAGCCTGGACTCCGTTTCGGCGATGCGCGCGGCCGCCGCGTCGATCAGGTCGAGCGGCGATACCTCGCGACGCCGCAGAAGGTCGACTGCGGCGCTCGCCGTGAGCCGGCACAGTTCATTCAATGCCATGCGATGAACTCAGCCGCCGCGGAGTAACTAGCGCCGCTGCGACTGCGTGAAGATATCCAGGCTCGACTCGGCCACACTGAACCACAAATTCTGATCCGTGCGGAACGATGCGTAGTCGTCGTACACCTTCTTCCAGTTGGCGTTCTTGGCGGATATCTCGTCATAGAAAGCCATGGCTTCCTTGTAACCCGCAGCCACGACCTCCTGCGGGAAGCGGTGCAGCTTGGCGCCCTGGCTCACCAGCTGCCTCAGCGCGGGCGGGTTTCTTGCATCATATTTTGCCTGCATCAGCACGTGCGCGTGCGAGGCGGCCGCTTCAATCATCGCCTTGTACTCTCCGGGCAACGCCTCATAAGCCTTCAACCCGACGAAGAGATCGAGCTGCGGGCTTCCGTCGTGCCAGCCCGGGTAATAATAATGAGGGGCGACCTTGTAGAATCCGAGCTTCTGATCGTCGAACGGGCCGGTGAACTCGACGGCATCGAGCGCACCGCGTTCCAGCGCCGGGTAGATGTCACCGCCGGCGATGGTCTGGGGCACGATCCCGAGGCGCTGATACACCGTCCCCGAAACAAGGCCGGAAACGCGCATCTTCAGGCCCTTCAGATCGGCGAGTGAGTTTATTTCCTTGCGAAACCAGCCTCCCATCTGGGCTCCGGTATTCCCCATCGGAAAACTGATCACGCCATAGTTGCGGTAGAACTCGCGCATCAATTTCAGCCCGTTGCCTTCGAACATCCAGGCCGACATCTGGCGCGAGTTGAGGCTGAACGGGATGCCGTTGAAAGCGAAGGTTTCGTCCTTGCCGGCGTAGAAGTTCGAGGCGGTGTGAGTGCATTCGACGGTCCCGTTCTGCACCGCATCGAGGGTCGCCAATGCAGGAACCAGTTCGCCCGGGGAAAAAATGGAGATGACGAACTTCCCTCCCGACATGTCGGACACGAGCTTTGCGAACGTCTCGGCCGTGCCATAGATCGTGTCGAGCGACTTGGGAAAGCTGTGCGCGAGGCGCCAGCGCACCGCCGCCTGGGCATGCACGGCCGGTGCCGCAATCGTTGCGGCGACGCCCGCAAGGCCGGCTCGTTTGATGAGAGAACGACGGTTCATTCCTGTACTCCGGTTCTTGATCTGTGTGGAAGAAAGCAGGCCGCAGCCCGAGGAGAGGACTCGGGGCCCGACCGGATTTTGCGTGTTTCAATCGAACGAGACGATCTCGACCCAGTTCGCGCCTTTGCCGGTCGGGTATTTCCCGATGGCCTTGAGCGCGCCGGTCTCGGCGTCGATGGCGTAGGACGAGATCGTGTCCGACTTCTCGCCCGACACGACGATGTAGCGCCCCGACGGATCGATCGCGAAGCCGCGCGGCTGCTTCTCGGTCGGCGTGCTTCCCGCATAGGTGAGCTTGCCGCTCGCCGCATCGACCTTGAAGCCGCCGAGCGAGCTCGAGGTGCGCTCCGCCGCGTAGAGGAACTTGCCGTTCGGCGTCAGGTGCAGGTCCGACGCCCAGATGTCGTTGTCGGTGTTGCGCGGCGCCTGGCCGGGCGCGCCGACGGCGCCGCGCGGCATGCCCGGACCGAGCTTGGTGTCGGGCGGCAGCGCCGAGGCCGAGTCGCCCTCCTTGAGCGTGCCGGTCTTCGCATCGAGCGCCAGCGTGGTCACCGTCGCGGTCAGCTCGTTGAGCAGATAGACGAACTTGTTGTCCTTCGACACGATGAGATGGCGCGGGCCGGTGCCCTGCTTGAGCTGGACGGTCGCCGGAGTGTTGGCGCTGAGCTTGCCGCTCTTCTTGTCGAACACGAACTGGAAGATCTGGTCGGTGCCGAGGTGCGGCACGAATACGAAGCGGTTCGTGTTGTCGGTGCGGATCGCATGCGCGTTGCGCGCCGTCGGAATCACCTGGATCGGTGCGCCGACCTTGCCGTCCTTGCCGATCGGGTTCACGCCGACCTGGTTTGCCCCATACGACGCGCCGAGCAGGAAGCGGCCGGTGCCGTCGATCGTGATGTACGGATAGCTTTCGGCAAGCGGGCCCTTGCCGACCAGCTTCAGCGCGCCGGATTTCCTGTCGATCGCGTAAGTGTAGGCCTCATACGGCTTGGAGCGCACGGCCGCGATGAGGAAGCGCTTGTCCGGACTCACCGCCATCGGCATCACGACCTTGGCGGCCTCGGCCCGCGCGCCCGGCTGGAGCGAGCCGTCCGCCTGCAGCGTGTACATCCCGATGGTGCCGTCTTCGGCATTTGAGACGTAGACGAACGTGGCAGCGAGCGCTGGCGCACTCATGGCCATCGACAGCAAGATGGCAAGCATCGGCGCTTTCATGGGTCGGTCCTCCCGTTTTTCGACACCTTATCCATACGGGCGAGCTGCTGGCCAGCCCCTAGTCGCGCCGCAGACCGTGATCGAACGCACGCACCAGTGCTCGTCGCCTAGCCGACTCCCGGGAAGCGGGCATGGCATCTGATTCCGGCGGGGAGCGCATGGCCGGGATTGGGCAGCTCGAGGCGGATACCGATGGTTCCGCTGGCAGCGTCAAGAACCTGATCGACGATCGTCACCTTCGCGGTGTAACGCCCCCCGACCGGCGTCTCAGGCAGGATCTCGGCGGTCGTGCCGGGGCGGATTTTTCCGAACTGGCTCAGCGGCATGAACACCTCGACATTGAGCGGGTCGATCTGCGAGACGGTCACGAGGTGAGCCTGGTCGAAGGCATATTCTCCGGGGCCGAGCGCCCGCGCGACGACGACGCCGTCGATCGGGCTGCGGATCGTCCGCTGCTTGATCACCTCGCTCGCGCGCGCCAACTCCAGTTGCGCAAGCTGAAGATTGACCTCCGCCTCGCGGGCCTCGCTTTCGGCAATCCGCGCCGCCGTCTCCGCCTCGTCCGCGGCCGACAGCGCAATGTTGTCGTTCCTCTTGAGCTGCTTGGCGCGCTCCTCCTTGCGCAACTGGAACGCGAGTCGGGAGCGACTCATCTGCAGCGTGGCGTCGTTCTCGGCACGCGCCTTGGCAAGCGCCAGCGCCGCCTCTTCGACACCCGACTCGATACGGGCAATGATATCGCCCTTTTTCACGATCGTGCCGCGATCGACCAGCATCTCGCTGATCAGCCCGGGCACCTGGGTCCCAAGCTTGAGGACCATTTTGGGTTGAATCAGACAATCGGACCCTTCGGCGGATTTCTGCGCCAGGGCGCTCGACGGCAGCCCGATGGCGGCCGCGAGCGAGAGAAGCAACACGATCGGCGATCGACTCATTCACCCCTCCCGGAAAACGCCAGCACACGATCGAGGCGTCGGTCGTGATGCAGGTTCTGCATCCGTATCTCGCGATTGCGCCGTTCGGCGCGAAACTGAGCGAGCCAGCGAAGCCCATCATAGAACACGCGGGGCAGCCTCGCACCGATCCTGCCGAGGCGCTCGAACAGGCCCGTCACCGACGAGGCGTAAACCCAGTAAACATCGTCCTCGAGGGAGACGATCGCTTCACAGCTGCCCGGGTCACCCTGGCGCGCGCTGCGTCCGAACAATTGGCGGTCGATCCGCCGCGACTCGTGATACTCGGTCAGTATGACGTGCAGGCCGCCGCGTTCCGCCACGTCGTCCCCCAGGCGAATGTCGGTGCCGCGACCGGCCATGTTGGTCGCCACGGTGACCCGCGAAGCCTGTCCGGCGAGCGCGATGACGCTCGCCTCCTCCCGATCCTGCTTCGCGTTCAGCAGCGCATGCGCGATGCCGCGCTCTCCCAGTACGGCACTGATTTCCTCGGATGCCTGCACCGAACGCGTGCCGATCAGAACCGGCCGGCCGCCGCCGACGGCGAGTCGCTCCACGACCGCGGCGACGCGGTGCCACTTCTCTGCTCGCGTCCCGCAAATGATCGGCCGCTCGTAGATGCGGCGAGATGGCCGATGCAGCGGGATGCGCACGGTTTCGAGCCCGTAGACCCGCCGGATCTCGCGCGCCACTTCTCGCGCCGTACCCGTCATTCCGGCGAGCCGGATATAACGCCGGAACAGGCGCTGATAGGTCAGGCGGGCCAGCGTTTCGCGCCGCTGGGTCGGCTCGCACTGCTCCTTCACCTCGATCAGCTGATGCAGCCCGCGCTCCCAGGAGCGGTCGGGCATCACCCGGCCCGTCGATTCGTCGACGATCTGCACCGCGCCTTCGCTGACGACGTATTGCTGATCGCGCCGAAACAGGATCAGCGCGCTAA
>DATEKY010000365.1:0-3966 GCA_035277225.1 Xanthobacteraceae bacterium | reverse complement strand
ATTTCCACCGAGGTGCGGCTGTCGAGATTGCCGGTAGGCTCGTCGGCGAGCAGGATGGACGGACTATTGACCAGCGCGCGGGCGATCGCGACGCGTTGCTGCTGCCCGCCGGAAAGCTCGCTCGGATAGGCTTTTGCCTTCGCCGAAAGGCCGACGCGTTCGAGCGCCTCCATCCCGCCCCGGTCGGCATCGGCGCGCGACTTGCCGACCACCTTGCGCAGCGCCAGCGTGACGTTCCCGAGCGCCGTCATGTGGGGGTAGAGATTGAAGGACTGGAACACCATGCCGATCTTGCGGCGCATCGCGTTGATGTCGGTCGCGCGCGCCATCAGGTCGACGCCGCCGAGCGTGATCGCGCCGCCGCTCGGCTCCTCCAGCCGGTTGCAGCAGCGCAGCAAGGTGCTCTTGCCCGAGCCGGACGGCCCGATGATGAAGACCAGCTCCTGCGGCGCGACCGCAAGGTCGATCCCGCGCAGCACCTCCGTCGCGCCGAACGTCTTGCGCAGCGCGCGGACGTGGAGAATGGGGGCGGTCACAGGACTCGCCACTTGTCATTCCGGGACAGCCCCACCGGGCCCGGCCTTTGGCCGGCCCGATGGCAGGCTCCGAGCTGGGCCCGGAATCCATAACCACGACGCTCTCGGCTCAATCGACAATCCCGCGTTTATGGATTCCGGGCTCGCGGCTTTGCCGCGCCCCGGAATGACGGCGCGTTCAATTGCACTGCGGCTTGTGCTCGGTCGGATCGTAGCCGGCCATCCCGGGCACGCCGTAGCCGGGGTACACCGTGACGGCGGCGGACCCGGGTGCCGGCTTGATGCCGAACCACTTCTCGTGCATCGCCGCGATCGTGCCGTCGAGCTTCATGCACTCGATCGCGTTCTCGATCGTTTTGCGCAGCTCACCTGAGTCCTTGCGCAGCGGCGCACCCCACACCAGACCCGTGGAGTGCAGGTAGGACAGCTCGAGCTGCGGATTGTTCTTCACCGCCCAGGCGATCACGGTATTGCCGGCGACGTTGGCGTCGGCTCGCCCGGCGAGCACGGCCTGCACGGCGTCGGTCTGGGTGCCGAAGCTCTCGACCTTCCAGCCGATCTTGGCTTCAAGGTCGCGCGCCCATGAATCGTAGGCCGAGCCTTTGTTCACCGAGACGATCTTGCCCTTCAGGTCCTCCAGCTTCGTGACCTTCGGACCGCCCTTCTTGATCAGGAACTGGAAGTCGGTGTTGAGGTAGCCCTCGGTGAACAGCATGTTGTCGGCGCGCTCTTTCGTCACAGTCGTGGGCGCCGAGACGAAATCGTAGGTGCCGGCCTGCAGGGCCGGCACGATGCCGGAGAATTGCGTGGCGTCGATCGTGACCGGGCGCTTCAGCCGTTTGCCGATCTCGTTGGCCAGATCGATGTTGAAGCCCTCGTAGCCGCCGCCGAGCTTGGGCATCGCGTGCGGCGCGAAGGTGCCGTCCACCACGGTTTTCAGCGGCTGCTGCGCCAGCGCCGAGGTGGCGCATAACAGGCCTGCGAACAGATAGGCGACTTGCTTCATGGAGAACCCCCGTGAGACGCTACTGGCGGCGTTGAATGGTCCTCGCGAAGCCTATAGCAGTCGGGCGAGTGCCCACAAGCTCAAGGGATTGGCCGGAAACATGCCCGCAATGCTCGATACCAGTGCAAGCGGCGTCTACATCATCGCGGCGACGCCGTTCACCGAGGACGGCGCGGTCGACCACGCCAGCCTCGACCGGCTGATCGACTTCTACATCGGCTGCGGCATCACCGGCATCACGGTGCTCGGCATCATGGGCGAGGCGCCCAAGCTCACCCACGCGGAATCGGTCGCGCTGACACGCCAGGTGGTGCGGCGCGCCAACGGGCTGCCGGTGGTGGTCGGCGCGTCGTCCCCGGGCTTCGCCTCGATGGGGGCGCTGGCCAAGGACGTGATGGACGCCGGCGCCGGCGGCGTGATGATCGCGCCGCCGTCCACGCTCAAGACCGACGACCAGATCGTGCAGTATTTCGCCAATGCGGTGGAAGCGATCGGGACCGACGTGCCGTTCGTGCTGCAGGACTACCCCTATGCGTCGGGCGTGTTCATGGCGCCCGCCGTGATCAAGCGCATCGTGATGGACAATCCGTCGTGCCAGATGGTCAAGCACGAGGAATGGCCCGGGCTGGAGAAGCTCACCGCGCTGAAGAACCTGATGGGCAACGGGATGCGCAAGGTCGCGATCCTGTGCGGCAATGGCGGCATCTTCCTGCCGCACGAGCTGGAGCGCGGCGCCGACGGCGCCAACACCGGCTACGCCTATCCCGAGATGCTGGTGTCGCTGGTGAAGCTGATCAAGTCGGGCCAGCGCGCCGAGGCGCATGATTTGTTCGACCGGCACCTCCCGCTGCTCAGATACGAGCAGCAACCCGGCATGCTCGGACTCGCGGTGCGCAAATACATCCTCAAGCGCCGCGGCGCGATCGCGAGCGATGCGCAGCGCAAGCCGGGCATCAAATTGTCGAAGGAAGCCATCGCCGAGATCGAGTTTCTGATCGCGCGGCTGGAGCGGAACACCTGATGCGCCCCGACGTGCGTATGGCCGCCGACATCGGCGGCACCTTCACCGACATCGTGCTCGACCGCGGGACCGAACGGCTGACGCGGAAAGTGCTGACGACCGCGCAGCGCCCGGAGGAGGGCGTGCTCGCCGGCGCGCGGCTGGTGCTGGCCGATGCCGGGCTGCACTTCTCCGACATCGACGTGTTCATCCACGGCACGACCCTGGCCACCAACGCGATCATCGAGCGGCGCGGCGCGCGCACCGCGCTGATCGCCACGGACGGTTTCCGCGACACGCTCGATATCGCCAACGAGAGCCGCTACGACCAGTACGACCTCACGATCGAGAAGCCGAAGCCGCTGGTGCCGCGCGCCCTGCGCTTCACGGTGGCCGAGCGCGTCGACGTGCACGGCAAGGTGCGGCTTGCGCTCGACGAGACGGCAGTCGCCGCACAGGTCGCGAAGCTGAAAGACAACGGCATCGAGGCGGTCGCGATCTGCTTCATGCATTCCTACGTCAACCCGGATCACGAGCAGCGCACCGCGGAGATCCTCCACAAGGCGATGCCGGACCTGAGCATCACGCTGTCCTGCGAGGTGTGCCCGGAGATCCGCGAATATGAGCGTACCTCGACCGCGGTCGCCAATGCCTATGTGCAGCCGCTGATGGACGGCTATCTGGCGCGCATGGACGAGGCGCTGCGCCAGGAGCAGTTCCGCGGCGCGATCTATCTGGTGACCTCGGGCGGCGGGCTGACCTCGATCGACACCGCGCGCAAGTTTCCGGTGCGTCTGGTCGAGTCGGGGCCCGCGGGCGGGGCGATCTTCGCCAGCCAAGTGGCGGCGCGCGGGGCGGAGAAGAAGGTGCTGTCGTTCGACATGGGCGGCACTACGGCGAAGATCTGTTTGATCGAGAACTTTGAGCCGAATTCGGCGCGGGTCTACGAGGTCGATCGCGCGGCGCGCTTCCTCAAAGGCTCCGGGCTCCCCTTACGCATTCCGGTGATCGAGATGGTGGAGATCGGCGCCGGCGGCGGCTCGATCGCGCATGTCGATGCGCTGAAGCGCGTCACCGTTGGTCCGGAAAGCGCCGGCTCGGAGCCGGGCCCCGCGTGCTACCGCCGCGGCGGCACGCGTCCGACCGTGACCGACGCGGATGTGGCGCTCGGCCTGATCGATCCGGCGGCGTTTGCGGGCGGCACCATTTCGCTCGACCCGGACCTGTCGCGTGCCGCGCTCGTGACGGCGGTCGGCGATCCGCTCGGCATGTCGGCGGAGACCGCGGCTTATGCCGTGCACGAGATGGTGTGCGAGAACATGGCGAGCGCCGCGCGCGTGCACGCGGTCGAGCGCGGCGAGGTGGTGAACGACCACACGCTCATCGCGTTCGGCGGCGCCGCGCCGTTGCACGCCGCACGCGTC
>DATEKY010000364.1:0-2573 GCA_035277225.1 Xanthobacteraceae bacterium | reverse complement strand
TGCACGGTCGGCGAGCAGATCGCGGCGCTGCGGCGTGTCGCGGGCGAAAAGGTCGTGGCGCGGGTCAAGCGCGAGCCGGACGCCGCGATCATGAAGATCGTGTCGGGCTGGCCGACGCGGTTCGATGCAAAGCGCGCGCTGGCGCTCGGTTTCAAGGTGGAGAAGACGTTCGACGAGATCATCCGCGCGCACGTCGATGACGAACTGGGCGGCAAGATCGCGGCGTAGGGGGGCGCGCTCGGACACCCTCTCCCCTTGAGGGAGAGGGTCGCCCCGAAGGGGCGGGGTGAGGGGTTGCTTACGACAAAGTACCCCTCACCCGGCTCGCTCCGCTCGCCACCCTCTCCCTCAAGGGGAGAGGGTTGCACCGAGCGTGCGGCAAATGCTTGCGCCATCCTTCTCAATGCTTAAATTGCCCCTGAATCGGACCTTTTCCTCATGAACTACATCGACGCGGCGTTCGCGCCGCTGCGTAAGACGGGGCAGATCAAGCTTTACGGCCCGGAGGCCTTCGCCGGCATGCGCAAGGCCGGACGGCTGGTCGCCGAATGCCTCGACCAACTCGCCGACATTGTGAAGCCGGGGCTGCCGACCGAGGCGATC
Organism: Xanthobacteraceae bacterium; assembly: GCA_035277225.1. Taxonomy (GTDB): domain Bacteria; phylum Pseudomonadota; class Alphaproteobacteria; order Rhizobiales; family Xanthobacteraceae; genus PALSA-894. The sequence continues at coordinate 1,970 of DATEKY010000364.1, read as the reverse complement.
GACAAGTTCGTGTTCGACTTCGCGATGGACCACGGCGCGCGCCCCGCAACCTTGATGTACCGCGGCTACAACCGGTCGACCTGCACGTCGATCAACCACGTGGTCTGCCACGGCATCCCGAACGAGAAGCCGCTGAAGGAAGGCGACATCGTCAATATCGACGTGACCTTGATCCTCGACGGCTGGCACGGCGACTCGAGCCGGATGTATCCGGTGGGCGAAATCCCGCGCAAGGCGGAGCGGCTGATCGAGGTGACCTACGAGGCGATGATGCGCGGCATCGCGGCGGTGAAGCCCGGCCGCACCACCGGCGACATCGGCGCCGCGATCCAGACCTTCGTCGAGCCGCAGCACATGAGCGTGGTGCGCGACTTCTGCGGCCACGGGCTCGGGCGCCTGTTCCACGACGAGCCGAACATCGTGCATGTCGGCCGCCCCGGCGAGGGCGTGGTGCTCAAGCCCGGCATGCTGTTCACGATCGAGCCGATGATCAATCTCGGCCGCGCGCATGTGAAGGTGCTCTCGGATGGCTGGACCGCGGTGACGCGCGACCGTTCGCTTTCGGCGCAGTTCGAGCACACGGTCGGCGTGACGGCTGACGGCTGCGAGGTGTTCACGATCTCGCCGGCCGGCCGCCACAAGCCGCCTTACGTCTAAGGCGCATGATCTTTTCCGAAAACCGGTGCCCACCCCGGATCAAGTCCGGGGCAGGCTTTTTCGGGATCATGCTTTAGCGCCGCAGCAGCCGCGGATTGCAAAAACCGCGGTTCCGGGCATGCTGGGTGCATGGCGGCGAAACGCAACCCGGTCGAAGACAGTTCTGCCGAGACGCCGCACTACCACGGCCATCGCGAGCGGCTGCGCGCGCGCTTCATGGAGGCGGGCGCGCAGGCGCTCGCCGATTACGAGATGCTCGAACTCGTGCTGTTCCGCGCGGTGCCGCGCCGCGACGTGAAGCCGCTCGCGAAGGACCTGCTGCGGAGGTTCGGCTCCTTCGCGGAAGTCATTTCAGCCCCGGCGGACCGTCTCAGGGAAGAAGGGCTCGGCGAGGCGGCCGTCATCGAGTTGAAGGTCGTGCAGGCGGCAGCGCAGCGCCTCGCGCGCGGAGAGGTGAAAAAGCGCACCGCGCTGTCGTCATGGACCGCGGTGATCGACTACGTCCGCGCCGCGCAGGCCTTCGCCGAAAAGGAGCAGTTCCGCATCCTCTTCCTCGACAAGAAGAACCAGGTGATCGCCGACGAGGTGCAGCAGCAGGGCACGGTCGATCACACGCCGGTCTATCCGCGCGAGGTGGTCAAGCGCGCGCTCGAGCTGTCGGCCACCGCGCTCATCCTGGTGCACAATCATCCCTCGGGCGATCCGACGCCGTCGCAGGCCGATGTCGAGATGACCCGGCAGGTCGCGCAGGTTGCGAGGACCCTCGGCATCCAGGTGCTCGACCACGTCATCGTCGGCAAGGACGGCCACGCGAGCCTTAAAGGGCTAAAGCTGTTTTGAGCGAGATGCGTCGGCTATATCCGCCTGCAGCAATAAGCGCGGATTAAGTCATGACACGCAGAGCGTTTTCCGATGCGGCGGGCGTCGCGGGCCAATGCCTGTGCGGGGCGGTGCGCTTCGAGATCGATTACCCGGCATTCTGGGCCTGGCACGATCACAGCCGTGCGACACGCATCGCGCACGGCGCCGCCTATGCGACCTATGTGGGGACCTGGCGCAAGCGCTTTCGCATCACGGCGGGAGAGCGCGACATCGCACGCTACGAGGACAAATCAACGGGCGCGACGCGCAGCTTCTGCGCGCGCTGCGGCACGCCGTTGATCTACGAGCGTGCGCGCTCGCGCCACATGATCAACATCCCGCGCGCGCTGTTTGCGACCCGCACCGGCCGCCAGCCGCTCTATCACATCGGCATCGACGAGCGGCCGGACTGGGCCTACGCGCAAGAGCCGCTGGTGCCGCTCAAGGGCTAT
>DATEKY010000363.1:0-3022 GCA_035277225.1 Xanthobacteraceae bacterium | reverse complement strand
GTCTCGGAACTTGGCGATCTGGCGGATAGTCCGCAACGGGTCACGAAGAGCCTCGAATTAGATCGGCGTCGACTTGCCGAGCTAGTCTGTAGACCCCCAGAAAGCTGACCGGATTGCAGATCGCCGAGCTCGGTCGGTCCTGTGCCAGAGCACTAAATCGCTACCTCGATAGCCGCTGCGCGGGGTGCCCGATCGAGGGCTAGGTAGCCAGTTGAGAGGAGATTATGTCGGGGTGGGGAGCCCCGTCCTGAGGAAAGATCGAGGTCTCGGTAACCTCACTCAGGAGAAGCTCCCCATGAGCACTGATACCACCGTCAGTCCGTTGCGTCAGCGCATGATCGAGGATATGGCCGCCCGCAAGCTCGGGCCCCACTCCCAGCGCAGCCACATTGAGAGCTGTAAGCGCTTCGCGGCATTCCTCAAGCGTTCGCCCGACACGGCGACCGCCGACGACATTCGCGGCTTTCAGCTGCATTTGGCCGAGGCTGGCCTCAGCATCATTAATCGCAACCGCATCATGACCGGAGTGAGGTTCCTGTTCCGCGTCACGCTGAGGCGGCACGATCTGGCAGCGGAGATCTACCACCTCAAAGAGCCACAAAAGCTGCCGCTGACCATGAGCCCAGACGAAGCCGATCGGCTCCTTACCATGGCCGGCAATCTCAAGGTCCACGCCATGCTCGCGCTCGGCTATGGCTGCGGTCTACGGTCCGGTGAGATCGTTCGGCTCAAGGCTGGCGATATCGACAGCCAACAGATGATCATCCGTGTCGTACAGTCCAAAGGCCGCAAGGACCGCCACGTCATGCTGCCGCAAGAAGTGCTCTCGTTGCTGCGGGAGTGGTGGAAGGCACGCCCGACGCGCTACGACGCGGACGTACCGGCCAGGGAGCGCTGGCTATTTCCCGGGCCACGGCTGGGAAAGCATCTCACGACGCGACAGTTGAGCCGCCTCTTTCACAAAACGGCAAGAGCTGCGGGTATCAACAAACCTGTGAGCGTGCATTCACTTCGCCATTCATTTGCGACGCATCTGCTCGAGGACGGGACCGACATCCGTTACATTCAAGCCCTGCTTGGCCACGAGAAGTTGGATACGACGGCACGCTATACGCGCGTCGCCACAGGCCGGATCGCGGCGATCGATAGTCCGCTCAAGCGGCTCGGCTCCAAGCACCGCCTAAAGAAGAAGCGCCGGAATCGCAAGGCGGCGTAACGCCGTCCCTATGGCTCGATCAGGTCTGGAGGTCGCGGATATCTTCCGCGACCACGGCTCCGCTTGGCGTGAGGCCAATCGCGGCCACATCAGCCTCGAGCAATTGAAGGTTATGAGCGCGATCGAGCGCTGCCGCACGGCGGCGCTCGGTGGGCATGTTGCGCGCTGCGAGAACGAGGGCTGCGCCTACACGGTCGTTGCTTACAATAGTTGCCGTGACAGACATTGCCCTAAGTGCCAGGCAGCCGCCTCGCGGGAATGGTTGGCAGAGCGTGAGGCGGAGCTCCTGCCAGTTGAGTACTTCCATATCGTCTACACCCTACCGGCACCGATCGCCGATATTGCCTATCAGAACAAGCGAGTGATCTACGACCTGCTGTTCAAGGCCGCCGCCAAGACGACCATCACGATCGCGGAGGACCCAAAGCATCTCGGCGCAAGCATCGGTCTCACCGCCGTGCTGCACACATGGGGCTCGGCGATGACCCACCACCCCCACGTGCACATGATCGTGCCCGGCGGCGGCATATCAACGGACCAATCGCGCTGGGTGCCGTGCCGTCCAGCCTTCTTCCTGCCCGTGCGTGTGCTCTCGCGCCTCTTCCGCCGCCTCTTTTTGCAGATGCTGATCGAGGCGCATGACGCCAACCACCTGAAGTTCTTCGGTAATCACGCACATCTCGGCGACAGGAATGCGTTCACCGCCTTCCTTGCACCGCTGAGGAAAATCGAATGGGTCGTTTACGCCAAGGAGCCGTTCGCTGGCCCGGAACCAGTACTGCGCTATCTGTCACGCTACACACATCGCGTCGCCATCTCCAACCGGCGGCTGGTCGCCGCCGACCAGGATGGCGTGGCGTTCCGCTGGAAGGACTATCGGCTCGATGCAGCCGATCGCTGGAAGACGATGACGCTCCAGCCCCATGAGTTCATCCGGCGTTTCCTCATGCACGTCCTTCCCAAAGGCTTCCACCGGATCCGCCACTATGGCTTGTTTGCCAACGGCAACCGGACCGCCAACATCGCTCGGCTTCGCGAACTCTTGAGCGTTCCTGCAGTCGTCGAAGAGGTTGTCGAAGACGCAACCAGCGATGATCAGCGCCAATTGCCGTGCCCTTGCCCGCGCTGCGGTGGCCGCATGATCATCATCGAAACCTTTGCTGCTGGCATGCAGCCGACCTCGTGGCCTGCGCCCGCCCCAATCAGGATCGATACATCGTGATGTCGTTGCCAACTACTTCGCGCAAAGCCATCCACTTCCCGCGCTGGTCATTCGCCGGCGACGCCACCGCATCCCCGATCCTCTGTCTGAACCCACATAGCGGCTGGTTTTTCGCGTTTCTTCAGAGTGCGCTGCACTGGTTGCCCACTCCAAGCAAACTAAAATCGTCCCCCGTACAGCCCCTGCCCCCGAGCTTGGCCACCGTCGCCGCTACCCAATCCCCATAATCGGGCCCGCAACGTCGGGTGCGCTACCTCCCGCGATTTCGTGCCTTGGCGCTTCTCGGACGCCTTCCGTCGGCGCACGTGGAGAAGCCATCATGCAGGCGTCCGAGAAACCTGCACAATTTCTGCCGTGAGCAGTTGCAGCAACGTGCGTGAACATAGCGCTGCACTCGAAGGCTTGCAGGGTGTGCCAGATACCCCATCAGCACCTCTGCCACAGCGTGAGTCGCCCGGAAGCCGGAACAGCCGCTCAGCCGAACGGTTAGTTCGTGCTCGCTACGAACTGATCCGGCGCCCCCGTCAGGCGATATCGAATCAGACGTAAACCTTGCGCACCTCGCCGTCGGCCCACTTCACCGC
>DATEKY010000362.1:0-2646 GCA_035277225.1 Xanthobacteraceae bacterium | reverse complement strand
GTCACCGTCGTGGTGTCGGACAAGGGCTGGGTGCGCGCGCTGCGCGGCCACGTCGAGGACCTGTCGAACATCGCGTTCAAGCAGGACGACAAGCTCAAGCTTTCGTTCTTCGCCGAGACGACCTCGAAGTGCCTGCTGTTCTCGACCAACGGGCGCTTCTACACGATCGAGGCCTCGAAGCTGCCGGGCGGGCGCGGCCATGGCGAGCCGGTGCGCCAGTTCGCCGACATGGAGCAGGAAGCCGACATCGTGACCATGTTCCCGTTCCAGGGCGGACGGAAGTTCATCGTCGCGAGTCACCAGGGGCGCGGCTTCATCGTCGCCGAGGAGGAATGCCTCGGCACCACGCGCAAGGGCAAGCAGGTGCTCAACGTCAAGGCGCCGGACGAGGCGCGCGCAGTCTGCGTGCTCGCGGGCGAGCAGGTCGCCGCAATCGGCGACAATCGCAAGATGCTGATCTTCCCGATCGAGCAACTGCCCGAGATGGCGCGCGGGTCGGGCGTGCGGCTGCAGCGCTACAAGGACGGGGGATTGTCCGACGTGAAGACCTTCAAGGGCAGCGAAGGCCTGACCTGGACCGACGGGGCAGGGCGCGCGTTCTCGCTCACCCTGAAGGAGCTTTCCGACTGGCGCGGCAATCGCGCCGACGCCGGGCGTCTGCCGCCGAAGGGATTCCCGCGCTCAAACAAGTTCAAGTAGCCGGCGCGGGGCGCTTGCGAGCGCGACGCAGGCGCGCCTGTGCGCGGGCGAAATTCGCGCGTCCTCAGTAATCTACGCCGGGTTCCGACTGCAATTTCTCACGTCCGATTTCTGCAATTGCAAATTATTCGCAACAAGGTATAGTGCGGCGTGTGGAAGGCTCGGCGCCTTCTCGCTGGAGGCGACGCGATGGCGGTTGAGTCGATCGAAACCGGGCAGGCGGCATCAGGCTGGAAGCGCCCGCGCGGTACGCCCTCACTTGCCGAAGTGTTCGGCTCGATCAGGACGCGCCCGACCGGGTCGTTCTGGCGCAAGCTCGTCGCGTTCCTCGGCCCCGGCTACCTCGTCGCCGTCGGCTACATGGATCCCGGCAACTGGGCGACCTCGCTCGCCGGCGGCTCCAAGTTCGGCTACGCGCTGCTGTTCATCGCGCTGATGTCGAACATCATGGCGATCCTGCTGCAGGCGTTGTGCGCGCGCCTCGGCATCGGGGCAGGGCGCGACCTCGCGCAGGCCTGCCGCGATGCCTATCCGCGCTGGGCCTCGTGGCCGCTCTGGCTGGTCAGCGAGATCGCGATCTGCGCGACCGACCTGGCCGAAGTGATCGGCACCGCGATCGGGCTCAATCTCCTGTTCGGCATCCCGCTCGAGATCGGCGTGATCATCACGGCGCTCGACGTGTTCCTCATTCTGTGGCTGCAGAACCTCGGCTTCCGCTATATCGAGGCGATCATCGTCACGCTGCTCGGCGTGATCGCGGTGTGCTTTTCGATCCAGATCGCGCTCGCCAATCCCGAATGGGGCGCGGTGATCCGCGGCTTCGCGCCGACCACCAACATCGTCACCAACCCCGACATGCTCTATCTTGCGATCGGCATCATCGGCGCGACCGTGATGCCGCACAATCTGTTCCTGCATTCCGGCGTGGTGCAGACGCGGCGCTACGGTGAATCGGTCGAAGAGAGGCGCGAGGCGATCAAGCTCGCGACGGTCGACTCCACCATGGCGCTGATGTTCGCGCTGCTGATCAACGCCTCGATCCTGATCCTTGCGGCCGCGACCTTCAACAAGACCGGGCAGACCGACGTCGCCGAGCTCGGCGAGGTGCACAAGCTGATCGCGCCGCTGCTCGGCTCCGGCATGGCGCCGACGCTGTTCGCGATCGCGCTCTTGTGCTGCGGGCTCAATTCAACGGTGACCGCGACGCTTGCCGGGCAGATCGTGATGGAGGGCTTCCTCGACATCCGCCTGCCGCCCTGGGCGCGGCGGCTGCTGACGCGCGCGATCGCGATCATTCCGGCGGCCGGCGTGACCATCTGGTACGGCGAAGCCGGGACCGCCAAACTCCTGATCCTCAGTCAGGTGATCCTGGGCTTGGCGTTGCCGTTCGCGATCGTGCCGCTGGTGATGTTCACCGCCAACCGCGCCAAGATGGGGGAACTGGTCGCGCCGCGCTGGCTCACCGTGGCGGCGGGCGTGATCGCCGCGATCCTGATCGTGCTGAACATCAAACTGCTGTATGATTTGATCCCGTAGAGCGAGCTCGCGCGTAGCCGGATGGAGCGAAGCGAAATCCGCGACGGTCGCCAGTTACCGGGCCTGTCAAACGCGGTCGGTACAATCGCACTCTGAGAGGCCAGGCCATCCGGAATCCGGGGAGGCCTATATGAAAAAGCTGTTTCTCGCCGTTACGTTCACCGCGACGTTGGTCAGCCTCGCCGCGGCGCAGCAGATCCCCGACCCGCGGGTCGCCGACCTCGTGCAGGCCGGCAAGATGCGGGTCGGCATGCACTCCATCATGTACACGACGGATTCGCGAACGGGCGAGCTGAAGGCTGCTTCGACCGGGATCATTCTTCTCGACATCGCTCGCGCACTTGGAGCGCGGATCGGGGTCGAGGTCGTGCCGGTCGGATACCCGACCATTCCCGAAATGCTGACATGCGT
>DATEKY010000361.1:0-22382 GCA_035277225.1 Xanthobacteraceae bacterium | reverse complement strand
CGCGTCATCGAGGCGATCCGCGACAACGAGGAAGCCGTCAAGGCACTCGGCAAGGACCCGGCCGGCTTCAAGATCCAGGTGCTGATGGTCGGTGCTGCACTCGCCGGCATCGCCGGTGCATTCTACGCACATTACATTACTTACATCGTGCCGGATCAGTTCGGCCCGATCGTGACCTTCTACACTTGGATGGCCATCATCATCGGCGGGGTCGGGCGAATTTCCGGAGCCGTCGTCGGTACGGCGATCCTCATGCTGTTCCTTGAGGGATCGCGTTTCATCAAGGACGTCATCCCGGGCATTCCCGAAGTCGAGATGGCGTCCATCCGGATCGGTGTCATCGGTATCATGCTGATCCTGTTCGTGACGTATCGCCCGCAAGGCCTGATGGGAGACTATACCCGACGATGAGCCTGGCAGTTCGTCATGTCAGCAAGGCGTTCGGTGGATTCCGGGCGCTCGACGACGTGTCGCTGGAACTCGACGAGGGCGCGCTGTTCGGGATCATCGGACCGAATGGCGCCGGCAAGTCGACACTGTTCGCCGTCATGTCGGGATTTCTGCCAGCCGACTCGGGTGAAATTCTGCTCGATGGAAAGAATATCGCGGGGCTTGCGCCGCATACCCGCGCACACGCCGGCGTGGTGCGAACCTTTCAGGTGCCTCGCGAGTTCGGTCACCTGACCGTGCGAGAGAACCTGATGGTCTCGGCACCGGGGCAGACCGGCGAGAACCTCATCAACCTGTTCACGCGACCCGGCCAAATCCGCCGCGACGAGGATCGGATCGGCGGCGAGGTTCGCAGCATTCTGGAATTCCTGCGCCTCACCGACGTCGCAGACCTTCCGTCGGGGAGGTTGTCTGGCGGGCAGAAGAAGTTGCTCGAACTTGGCCGCGCTCTGATGGTCTCACCCAAGCTGGTGCTTCTCGACGAACCTTTCGCAGGCGTCAATCCGGTCCTGATCGCCGCGCTTGCGGAGCGCATCCGCGAGCTCAACGCGCGCGGCATCGGATTTCTCATTATCGAGCACGATCTTTCGGCGTTGACCAAGCTTGTCCCACAGCTCGCAGTCATGGACCGCGGAAGGATCATCGCGCGCGGCGTCCCGGGAACAGTTCTTGAGGACCCGGTGGTGCGCGAGGCTTATCTCGGGGGTGTCTCGTGACGCTCCTGTCCTTGCATGACGTCTATGGCGGGTATGGCGGTGGCACTGACATCCTGAACGGCATCTCCTTCAGCCTGGTGGCGGGCAAGATCCTCACCATCGCCGGCACCAACGGGGCTGGAAAGTCGACTCTCGCCAAAGCCATCGTCGGCCTGCTGCCGGACGTGCGCGGACGGATCGTCTTTCAGGGAGCGGAGCTGGCAGGCCTTCCGACCGAAGATCGCATTGCGTTGGGGATCGGCTATGTGCCGCAGGTCGCGAACGTGTTTCCGTCGCTGACGATCCTCGAGAACCTTCGCGTTGTCGCGGGCGTCAAGGCCCAGGCCGCGCGAATCGATGAGATGTTTGCCGTCTTTCCGGCGCTCAAGGACAGGCGGCGACTGCGCGCGGCAACATTGTCGGGCGGTGAACGCCAGCAACTTGCATTCGCCCGCGCGCTGATGATCAGCCCTCAACTACTGATCCTCGACGAACCGACGGCCGCGCTGTCCCCATCCATGGTCGCCGATTCGTTCGCGCTCATTCACCGGCTTCCCACACTCGATGTTTCTGTCCTGATCATTGAGCAACGCGCGCGCCAATCCCTCGCGATCTCCGATTCGGGCTGCATCCTCGATGCCGGACGCGTGGCGTTGGCCGGCACAGCAAGTGAACTGCTCGCCGACGAGCGGGCTGCTCGACTGTTTCTGGGCTCGGGATAAGATAGCCGCAGGCTCTTTGTGGAATGCCGGAGGTGGAGTACTCGGCGGCATTCTCGCCGGATCAGGGGCGTGCCTTGCCCGCCGACGATGCGCTACAATGAAGATGAATTGCTCGGAGCGGCGGTGTTGACCGACATCAAGGCAGGATACTGCACGCTGTGCCGCTCGCGCTGCGGATCTCTGAACCATGTCGTCGACGGCAGGCTGGTTGCGGTCACCGCCAATCCTGCGCATCCGACGGGCGCTGCGCTGTGCGCGAAGGGCCGTGCCGCTCCCGAACTCGTAGGCAGCCCGCGCCGTCTCACCAAGCCACTGAAGCGGACCGGACCGCGTCATTCTGCGTCGCCGGGCTGGGTCGAGATCGAGTGGGAGGAAGCGCTTCAGACCGTCGCCCGACGCCTCGGAGAGATTCGCGCGTGCGATGGCGCGGAGGCGGTTGCGTTCGCCGTCACGACCCCGAGCGGAACGCCGATGGTCGACAGCTTCGAGTGGGTGGAACGCTTCATCCGTGTGTTCGGCAGCCCCAATCTCGTCTACGCCGTCGAGATCTGCGGCTGGCACAAGGATTACGCCCACGCTCTCACGTTCGGCCGGGGGATCGGCGTTCCCGACTACGAGAACACCGATGCGATCGTGCTGTGGGGACACAATCCCGCGCGGACCTGGCTCGCGCAGGCGACGCGCGTCGCGGAAGCTCGGCGCCGCGGCGCAACCGTCGCCGTCGTCGATCCGAAGCGCAGCGGCTCCGGCGAGGGCGCCGATCTGTGGCTGCCGATCCGCCCGGGCACCGATGGTGCGCTCGCAATGGGCGCCATCCGCCATCTCATCGAAACGAACCGCTTCGATCGGCAGTTCGTGCGGGAATGGACCAACGCACCGTTCCTCGTGGACCGCAAGGCCGGCCGGTTCGTCCGCGCGTCCGACCTGTGGCAGGGCAGCGGCAAGGACGCGTTCGTCGTCCTCGCTTCCGACGGCAAACCGCGGCCGTTCGACCCGCGGCAGGAGATCGCTCAGGCGGACGCGCAGATCGACGCGCGCCTGGAGCTGCGAGCAGCGGACGGCCGAACCCTCGAATGCGCGACGGCATTCAGCCTGCTGAAGAGCGAGTGCGAGCAATATTCCGTCGACCGCGTTTGCGCGATCACCGGCATCGATCCCTCGAATGTTGCGCGCTTCTATCGCCTCTTCGAAGACTCGCCGCGGCTCGTCTATCACTCGTGGACCGGCGTCGGGCAGCACACCAACGCGACGATGACCGAGCGCGCGATCGCGACGCTTTATGCGATGACCGGCGCGACGGACCGCAAGGGCGGAAACATCTGGACTGTTGCGCCCCCCGCGCGGATCGTCGCCGATTACAGCCTGCTCGATCGCGCGCAGCAGAAGAAGGCGCTTGGGCTCGCCAAACTGCCACTCGGGCCGCCGTCGCGCGGCTGGATCACGGCGCGGGATTTCTGCCGCTCGGTTCTTGAGGGCGAGCCGTATCGCGTTCGCGCCCTGATGAGCTTCGGCACCAATTTCGCGGTGTCGCAAGGCGGCTCGTCGCGCAACCGTCGTGCGCTTCAGGCCCTGGACTTCCACGTCCATGTCGACATGTTCATGAATCCGACCGCGCAGAGCGCGGATATCGTTCTGCCTGCCAGCATGCCGTGGGAGCGCGAGGCGCTGAAGATCGGCTTCGAGATCACGCAGGACGCGGTCGAGTTGATCCAGTTGCGCCAGGCGATGCTGCCGCCGCGCGGCGAGTGTCGGGCGGATTACGATATCGCTTTCGATCTGGCCTGCAGGCTCGGTCACAAGGACGCTTTCTTCGGCGGCTCGATCGAGGCCGGCTGGAATCACCAGCTCGAGCCGACCGGATTGACCGTCGCGGATTTGCGTGCGGCGCCCGACGGCATCCGGGTTCCTCAGGTCCTCGGCGAACGCAAGTATGCGGGGCGAATGGACGACGGCACCGTCGCGGGATTTTCGACCCCGACCCGCCGGATCGAATTCTATTCCGAGCTGCTGGCGTCGCACGGCTATCCGCCGTTGCCCGGATACGTGCCGCCCGCAGGGGTATCTTCCGCCGCAGCCGATACCTTGCCGCTGGTCATGTCGACGGCAAAGTCCGCATGGTTCGTCCACAGCTCGCATCGCCATGTCGCGTCGCTGCGTCGCAAGGCGCCGGATCCCGGTATCGAGATCAATCCCGCCACCGCCCGCGCGCGCGGAATTGCCGCGGGAGACTGGGTCACGGTGCGCACCGCCAAGGGGCAGGCCCGCCTGCGCGCTCGACTCGACCCGGCGCTGCAGGATGGCGTCGCGATTGCAGAGTTCGGGTGGTGGGAAGACTGCCCGCCGCTCGGGCGCGAGGGCTCGCCGCTCACCGGAGCGGCATCATCGAACATCAACGACGCATTGTCCGACGACGACCACGATCCGATAAGCGGATCGGTGCCATTGCGCGCGGTCGCGTGTGAGATCTCGCGCGACGCGACGGGGAATCGTGGATGGTGGGAAGGCGAGCGTGCATTTCGCATCGTTGCGGCGCGCCGCGAAGCCAGCGATGTGATGGCGCTATCGATGGAGCCTGTGGACGGCGGCTCGCTGGCTGATTTCCTGCCCGGGCAGCACGTCATGGTGAGCACACCGTCCGGGCGCCTGACACGCGCCTATTCGTTGACCGGCGTATGCGACAAGCCCGCCACCTACGACATCGCGGTGAAGCTGATCCACGCCGGTGACGGTGGCGGTTCGGACGGGCGCATGTCGACGCATATCCACGGACTCAAGGTCGGGGACGTCCTGGCCCTCGCGGCACCGGGCGGCACCTTCACGCCGCCGGTTCGCGGAGATCGCCCGATCATCATGATGGCCGCAGGCATCGGCATCACACCGTTCGTCAGCTATATCGATGCTCTAGGACGAACGTCTGCGGACGTGCGACCGCCCGGCATGCATCTCGTCTATGTTTGCCGAAATCGCCGCGAGCATCCGTTCGGCGCGCGGCTGCGATCTGCCGCGAGCGCGATACCGCGGCTTCAAAGCACGTACATTTTCACGTCGCCGACCGAGTCCGACAAGCCGGGAAGCGACTACGATCACGCCGGGCGATCCTCCTTTCTGTCCGCCGCACTCCCACTCGTTGACCGGCGTCCGCTGGCCTATGTCTGCGGCCCGCCGGGCTTCATCGCGGACTCGGTCGCGCGCCTGTTGAGCGCCGGTGTGCCGGCCTTCGACATCTTCACGGAAGTCTTTGTCTCGCCCGTGGAGATTCCGGCGGACTTGAAACCGCGCAGGATCACCCTGAGCAAGAGCGGCTCTTACTATCGCTGGGCTCCCGAAGCGGGAACACTGCTGACCGCGGCGGATGCAGCAGGCATTCGCCTGCCGAGCGGCTGCCGCACGGGGCAATGCGAGAGCTGCAGCGTGAAGGTCGTGTCCGGGACCGTAACGCATGTGGCGCCGTTCGACGGTCCGGCCGACCACTGCCTCACCTGCCGCGCGGTGCCACTGAGCGATCTCGTGGTCGAGGCCTAGCAGCGCCCGAAACGATCCGCCCGCAGCTCCCTCATGCGCAGAACGTTGCCGCTGAGCATCTTCCACACGACCGGCAGGAGTTGCGTCGCAGCCGAAGACATGCACTCGATTGGCGAAGGCTGAGCACCCCTCCCCGAAGCGATCAACGGACCAGCACAATGGCCTCCGACCTGCACCAGAAATCGATTGTTGTTGACGGCCTCCTCATCTCCGATTTCGGCCGCGCCGTCTTCGAGGACATGCGCCGCGGTGGCCTGACCGCCGCAAACTGCACGTGCTGCGTCTGGGAAGGCTTCACCGAGACGATGCGCAACGTCATGCGCTGGAAGGACAGTTTTCGTCAGCACGCCGACCTGATTACGCAGATCTACACCACCGACGACATCGCCGCCGCGAAGAAAGCCGGCAAGACCGGAATCATTCTTGGCTGGCAGAACCTCACGGGAATCGAGGATCAGATCGGATACCTCGGCCTCTTCAAGGAGCTGGGCGTTGGCATCATGCAGATCGCCTACAATACCCAGAACCTGGTGGGGACCGGCTGCTACGAGAGCCGCGACGGCGGCCTTTCGGACTTCGGACGCGAGGTCATCGCCGAGATGAATCGCCTGGGCATCCTGTGCGATCTCTCGCATGTCGGCGCCAAGACGAGCGAAGACGTGATCGTCGCATCGAAGCAGCGCGTCGCCTATTCGCACTGCCTTCCGGCCGGCCTCAAGGCGCATCCCCGCAACAAATCGGACGAGCAGTTGCGCTTCATCGCCGAACGTGACGGGTTCGTTGGTGTCACGATGTTCCCGCCGTTCTTGAAACGCGGACCTGCTTCGAACGTCGACGATTATGTCGAGGCGATCGAGTACGTTCTGAATATCTGCGGAGACGACAAGGTCGGCATCGGAACCGACTTCACCCAGGGTTACGGCCGCCCCTTCTTTGATTGGATCACACATGACAAGGGTTATGCGCGCCGGCTTACCGACTTCGGCGAAGTCATCAATCCGGAAGGACTGCGCACAATTGGTGAGTGGCCGAATCTAACCGCCGCGATGGAGCGGCGTGGTTGGCCGGCGGATCGCATCGAGCGCGTGATCGGCGGCAATTGGGTGACGTTGCTGCGCGACGTTTGGGGCCAGTAACAGGATGGGCAAGCCCCAGGTCGACATTCAGGTCGATGATCTGACGGGCCGCTGGTCGGTCGATGCGTTGCCGATGATCCTGGTGCCGCAACATTTCTTTCTTAATAATCATCGCGCCGTCGAGGCTGTGCTCGGGCCGGAGCGGCTTGCCGAGGTGTTGCGCCCGGCCGGGTATCGATCCGCCTATTACTGGTGCGAGAAGGAGGCGGCGCATCACGGGCTCAGCGGGCTCGACGTTTTCCAGCACTACATGAGACGCCTTTCGCAACGCGGCTGGGGCCAATTCAGGCCGCATGACGTCGACCTGGCGGGGGGTCGCGCCCGCATTCGCGTCGACAACTCGGCCCTGGTCGATGACCAATGCCGCGGCAGCGGTCGGCGCGTCTGCTACATGTTCGCCGCCTGGTTCGAGGGCTCGCTGGAATACGCTGCGGCCGCAACGGGGCGAGCGCGGAGCCTGCGGGCACACGAGACATGCTGTGCGGCAGATGGCGCGCATGATCACTGCGAGTTCGACGTTGCGCCGATCTGACCGGTGGATGCGTTGAGACGGGCGCGTCGTGAGCCTGGAGAGCCCGGTTGGAGTTGCCGGGACCCTTGGACAATCCTCCGGGCCGTGTCCCGAGACTTACGCCCTGCCCCGTTGTTCGACCCAGGCCCGCGTGCGCTTCGCACCCTCGGCCAGCGACGTGCGCGGTTCGAACGAAAGATCTCGCCTTGCAGCATCGATCAACAGCGGACCCAGCTTGAAAGTGTTCCAGGCAAGACCGTCGGGTCCTAATGCGACAGTCGTTCCCGGTACGGCCGAGCGCACTGCGCCGGCGATGTCGTCGAGGTCCTGTGCAATTCCAGGTCCTATGTTGTAGGCGCGCCGCGTCAACGTCTTCGCGTCGAGCGCCGCGC
Source organism: Xanthobacteraceae bacterium (assembly GCA_035277225.1). Lineage (GTDB taxonomy): Bacteria > Pseudomonadota > Alphaproteobacteria > Rhizobiales > Xanthobacteraceae > PALSA-894. The sequence continues at coordinate 14,954 of DATEKY010000361.1, read as the reverse complement.
AGACAGCGTCAACGACATCGTCGATGAAAACATGCTGGCGGGTGCGCTCCGGCGCGCCGCGAACGATCGTCGTTCTTCCGGCGAGCCCATCCTCGATGAGTGTTCGCATCAAGCATGCAGTCGTGCGGCCGGGTCCATAGCAGGATGCGACACGCAGCGAGACAGCGTCGACGCCGTGCTCAGCGTGAAATCCTTCGATCAAGGCCTCGCCGCCCGCCTTGGTCGCTCCGTAGATCGTGTTCGGACGGAGCGGTGTATCTTCGGTGACGGGGGAAAGGTCCGGCTGCTCGCCATACGCGAGGATCGACGAGAACCAGACGATGCGCTCGAGCCGGTGGATGCGCGCCGCTTCCAACAGTCCGACCAGACCCCCGAGGTTGATGTCGCAGAGCCGGGCCGGCGCGTCCTGCAGCAGCATCGGTCCGGAAATCCCGCCTGGGTGAACGATCTTGCGCACGCCATAGCGCACGATTGCCTCATGCCAGCGTTGCGGGTCGGGCAGATCGTGCACGATGACCGGAAAGCGCGCGTCTGCGGGCGCGACGCGATCCATGCCGACCACGGTTCTGCCGGCGGCGGCGAGCCGGCGAGCGACCGGTCCGCCGATCAGGCCGCTCAGTCCCGTAACAAGGATGGCTTCGTCCGTCATTCCGCCGCTTCCATCAGTTCGACGCGCGGCCGGACCGAGGTCGTCACCGAGCGCAACTCGACCTTGTCGCCCGCCGCAATCTTGAGGATCGCGCGCGCCTGCTCGTCCAGCGGCACGGTGCCGCGCGCGACCGACGGGTCGATGCGCACCCATGCGCGCAATGGCGCGGCGAGGCGCGCGTCGAACTCGACGACGTCTCCCTCTTGAAAGCGCCCGGCCGCTGCTTCGGCAGGATTGAGGCGACAGACTCGTCGACGGCTGTAGGGGCCGGGCTCGAAGACGTCATTCGTGTCCGCCGCCACGGCCGTCAACGTGAACCGTGCGTCGCGGATCCGTTGCCGCAAGCTTTCGGTGGCGGCGGTGTCGACCGACCCGTCGGTCCTCAAGGCGACACCGTAGAGCCGCACCGCGGCGTTCGACGAGACGTAGCCTTCCCGCACGTCAGAGACGACGCGCTCCGGGTCGCGCAGCAGCGGATCGCCGTAACCACCGCCACCCGCCGACCGGATGACCACCGCCGCGCCCTCTTCGACGGAATGTCCTGCGATCTTGCCCGGCGTGTCGAAGTCCTCGATGTCGCCGTCGCGATCGATCCAGGCGCCGACCGGGAAACCGGCGAGACCGCCGAGGACGCCGAACGCCGGGACGATCGCGCCGTCCGACAGCAGCGAGTAGCGCGCCTCGGGCGCAAGCACGCGCAGCGAACGCTGCATCGAAAGCCCGCCGCGGGTAGTGCCGGCGCCGCCCGAATCGATCGCGAGCCGGGAGCTCTCGACGATCAGCGGCATTCGCGTCTCCATGACCTCGGACGACTGCACGGTGACGAGATCACCCCAATCGATCGTCGCCATCGCGCTCGGTCCGTCGTCCTCGGCGAATGCCCCGTTGCCGCCGGCCGACCACTCGTAATGGACCCACTCGCGGCCTTTGCGGGTGTCAAATCCGCCCAGCAAATTATGAAACGACGTTCGGCAGAGGTCGCCTGCGACGCGCTCCGGGGTAATCTGCGCGAGCGCCCCGACCATCGTGGCGATCACGCGCTTGCGGATCTCGCCGTGCGAGCCAGCGGGCGACGGACGCTGCACGTTGACGATCGTGCCCGGAGGCGCGATGACTTCGATCGGACGGAAGGATCCCTGATTGAGTGGCGCTTTCGGGTCGAAGATCGACTTGACCGCGATGAAGACGGAAGCGGCCGAGACCGCAGCAGTCGAGTTGACGGGAAACGGCACCTGCGGGGATGCGCCGGTGAAATCGGCGATCATGCGATCGCCTTCGATCGTCAACGCAAGCGGCATCAGCAGCGGCTCGAACTTTCCGCCGATGAAGGTTTCGAGATAGTCTTCATAGTAGCTCGTGCCGTCCGGAAGGTTTGCGATACAGGCACGCATGCGCGCCTCCGCGCGGTCCAGATCCAGGCGCACGACCTCGAGCAGCTTCTCGACGCCGTGGCGTTCGCAAATCTCGTGAATGCGCATCTCGGCGACGCGACAAGCCGTGATGCTGGCCTGCAGGTCGCCAAGACGTTCCTCGGGCACGCGCATGTTGGCGAGCAACAGGTCGAGCGCCGCACCGTTCATCTTGCCGCCTTCGATGATCTTCACCGGCGGGATGCGGATACCCTCCTGGTAGATCTCGGTCGCCTTGCCCGACATGCTGCCCGGCACCATGCCGCCGACATCGGCCCAGTGCGCACGAACCGCCGGAAAGAAGATCAGCTTCCCGTCGCGGAACACCGGATAGATGATCGTCACATCGTTGAGGTGCGTGCCGCCGGTGTAGGGATCGTTCACCAGGATGACGTCACCCGGCGCGAGCGTCTCGCCAAGCTTCGCCATGGCGGAACGGACCGACCAGGGCAGCGGCACCACGTGCGAACCGATGTCCTCCGACTGCGCCACGACCTGGCTGTCGGGGCCGAACAGTCCACAGGAGAAGTCCTTGGCGTCGTATATCGCAACCGAGCTCGCGGTCCGGCAGACCGTCGCGCGCATCTCGCGCACTGTCGAGATCAGCGCCTGAGTGAGAACCTCGAGCGTGATCGGATCAATCGTGCCGGTCATATCAACTCCGCTTGAAAACGAGACAGCCGAGATCGTCGAGCGCGACGCTCCAGCCGGGCGGAACCACGGTCGTGGAGCCGCCCTCCTCGATCAGCGCAGGACCCCGCACGACAAGTCCTGGCGGCAACCTGTCGCGATCGAAGATCGAGGTCTGCTGCGCCTTGCCGTCGAAGATCGCCTCGCGGCTTCCCACCTTGGCCGCGGACTCCGACCGTCCGGCCCGATCGATCGGCGGCAGCGTCGGCTTGTCCGATAATCCCCATGCGGCGAGCCTGTAGCTCACGATCTCGATCGTTGCGTCGTTGGTTCCTCCATAGCGGGCCGCATAGACCTCGCCGAAGGCGCGTTCGACATCCTTGATACTCGCGACATCGAGCGCGACCGGCACCGACAGCTCGAAGGATTGACCGGCGTAGCGCATGTCGAGACTTGCGGCAAAGCGGCGTCGCTCCGGCGCAAAGCCTGCCGCCGCGAGCTCGTTTTCGCCGTCATGCTGCAACTCCCGCAATGCGGCGCGGACGTCGGCGATGTCGGTGTTGGCGGTCTGCGAGACCCGCGTGCGCACGAAGTCACGGCGCAGATCGGCGATGAGGAGGCCGAGCGCCGAGAAGTTGCCCGGCAGCGGCGGGACCACGACCGTGTGCATTCCGAGTTCGGCGGCAACCTCCGCCGCGTGCAGCGGGCCGGCACCGCCGAACGGAAACAGCGCAAAGTCCCGCGGATCGATCCCGCGCATCACCGATACTTCCTTGATCGCACCGGCGAGAGAAACCGCGGCAAGACGCAGGATGCCCTCCGCCATCGCAACCGGCGTCAGCTCGAGCTTGGCGGCCAGGCGCACGATCGCGGCTTCGGCCGCGCCGCGGTCGAGTTTGATCTCGCCGCCGAGCGGCTGGCTCGTTCCGAGACGTCCGAGCAAGACGTTCGCATCCGTCACGGTCGGCTCGGTTCCGCCGCGGCCGTAGCACGCCGGGCCCGGTCGGGCTCCCGCCGAGCGCGGCCCGACCGAGAGAAACTTGCCGGAGGTCAGGGACGCGATGCTTCCGCCGCCGATCCCGATCGAATTGATGTCGATCTGGCGGATCTTGATCGGAAATGCGCCGACGCGGCCCTCGGTCGTCATGGCGAACTCGCCGCCGCGCACCAGGCAGACGTCGGCCGACGTGCCGCCGATGTCGCAGGTGATCAGGTCCGGATACTTCGCCGCGCTACCGACAAAGCTCGCCGCAATCACGCCACCGGCCGGACCGGACAGCATGGACAGCACTGGCATGTCTTCCACACGTCGCGCCGGCAGCGAGCCGCCGTTCGACGTCATGATCGAAAGCGGCGCCGCCATGCCGGCATTGGCAAGCTTGCCGCGCAGATCGCCGAGATAGCGGCGCATGCGTGGCGCCACATAGGCGTTGAGCGCGGTGGTCGAAAAGCGCTCATACTCGCGAAATTCGGGAAGTACCTCGGCCGACGTCGTGATCGTCGCGTGAGGGAGGTGCCGCGCGAGCCGCTCGGCGCACTTTCGCTCGTGCGCGGGATTGGCATAGGCATGGAGAAAGCAGATCGCGACCGCATCGACCCGTTCGGTCGCAAGCCGCTCGCCGATCGCGTCGACTTCGGCCTCGTCGAGCGGAACGAGAACCGTGCCGTCCACCCGCATGCGCTCACGGACCTCGATGCATTGCGAGCGCGCCACCAGCGGGCGGTTCGGCGGCGCCTTGATGTTATAGATCAGCATGCGATTGCCGCGGCCGACCACGAGGACATCTTTATGACCGGCCGTCATCACCACCGCCATCTTCGCGCCATCGCGCTCCAGCGCGGTGTTGGTCGCGACGGTCGTCCCGTGGACCATCCTGTCGATCTCGGCAGGTTCGATGCCGAGCTTGTCGATGCCGGCGAGAATGCCCTCGGACTGGTTTTGCGTGGTCGAGGGTGTCTTCAACACCTTCAACTGCCCCGCGTCGCGATCGAACAGAACGAGATCCGTGAACGTTCCACCGACATCGACACCCAACCAAGCCATTCCCACGGTCCTCGCCTATTGTCCTGCAAAATTCGGGCGGCGCTTTTCGACGAATGCTCGCGCGCCTTCCCGATAATCCGCGCTGGTCATTGCCTGATCGATGACCGCGGCGATCTCCTTTTTGCGCGCTTCGGCCGTGCCCGCGGCAATCGCCTCGAGGATCAGCTTTGAGCCTGCGACCGAGAGCGGCGCATTGGCGGCAATGGCCGTGGCGTAGGCGCGAGCGGCCTCGAGCACGGCGTCGGTCGCCACCATGTCGACGAGTCCCATCTGGATGCAGTCATCGATCGCGAAATGCTGTCCCGAGAACAGAACACGTTTCGCGTTCGCAAGTCCGACCTGCCGGTACAGCAACTCGCAGTCGAGCGTGCCGTAGACGATACCGAGCCGGGCAGCCGTGATGCCCATGCGCGCGGAGCGGTCGGCGATGCGGAAATCGCATGCGAGCGCGAGGCCGCATCCTCCGCCGATCGCGTATCCGGAAATCGCCGCGATGGTCGGCTTGCGGCAGTCGCGGATCGCGAGCGTCGCGGACTCGCCCGCCTCCTCGTAGATTCGACCGCTCTCTGCGTCAAAGCGGACTTTCGAGAATTCGGAGATATCTGCGCCGGCGCAAAAGTTGCCGCCGGCGCCGCTGAGGATGATCGCGCGGACATCGTCGCGCTCATTCAACTCGCCGAACAGGCGGCCGAGTGCGCGCCACATCTCGAGGCTGACCGCGTTGCGCTTTTCCGGCCGATTCAACGTGACGACGGCGACGCCTCCGCCCTCGACGGCGGTCTTCAATGCCTGCTCTTCCGCCACCTCGAGCCCCTCAAAAAACGCTACCGACATGCGCGATCAATCGCGTACAGTATACAAGATTTTTGTCCAGGGTGGCGCGTTTCCCATGGCCGGAGCGTTGGATCGGATTCGAGTCATCGACCTGTCGAGTCATCTGTCCGGGCCGTATTGCGCGATGCTGCTCGGCGATCATGGTGCCGATGTCATCAAGGTCGAGCGGCCCGACGGGGGCGACGACGCTCGCTCGATGCCCCCCTTCATCGGTGACGAAAGCGCGCCATTCCTGATCTGGAATCGGAACAAGCGATCGGTCGCGCTCGACCTCAAGAGCGAGGACGGAAAGGCGGCGCTGCTCAGCCTCATCGACACCGCCGATATCCTGATCGAGAACTTTCGTCCCGGCACGCTCGAACGGTTGGGATTCTCGTGGGACGTGCTGTCGGCGCGCAATCCGCGCCTGATCTACGCGGCGATTTCGGGTTTCGGACAGACGGGTCCCTATCGCGAGCGAGGCGGCTTCGACCTCATCACGCAGGGCATGTCCGGACTGATGAGCGCATGCGGCCCCGCAGAGGGGTCTCCACACCGTATGCCGATCGCGATTTCCGATATCGCCGCCGGCATGCACCTTACGGTTGGCATTCTCGCGGCGCTGGAGGAGAGACACCGGACCGGACGGGGACAATTCGTCGAGACATCGCTGCTCGAGTCGGCATTGTCGTTCGGGGTCTACGAGGCCGCCCATGTCGCCGCAACCGGCGAGCGGCCGCCGCGGCTTGGTCAGGCACATCGCGGCAGCTCGCCCTATCAGCTTTTCGAGACGCAGGACGGCAGCATCACGATCGGCGCGTCACAGCCCAACTTCTGGATGCGTCTGTGCGATATTCTCGAATTGCCCGAACTAATGCGCGATCCGCGCTTCACGACCAACGCCGAGCGCGTGAAGAACAACGGCACGCTGGTGCAGATCCTGCAGGCCCGGTTGCGCGAGCGCCCATCCGCGCATTGGCTGGACGCCCTGGAGAAGGCCGGCATTCCGTCAGGCCCGGTTCTTGGATTTGATGAGGCGATGGCGGATCCTCAGATTGTGGCGCGCGGGATGGTCGTCGAAACCGAGCATCCGTCGGCGGGAAAATTCCGGACGCTCGGCGTCGCCTCCAAGCTTTCGAGAACGCCGGGTGCTTTGCGCCGCCCGGCGCCACGTCTCGGCGAGCATACCGACGAAGTTCTTCGTGAGGTGTCGTGACACGAGGCGGCGCCGGAGTGCATGAATGTGCCAGACAAAACAGGAGGGACGGACATGGGACAGAGACTATCAGGAGCAGCCGTTTTGCTCGCCGCGGCGTTCGCCGCTTCGGCCGCAACGGCCCAGGCGCCAGGCGTCACGGCGGACACGATCAAGATCGGCACGTTCGGGGCATTGACCGGGCCAGGCTATCTCTACGGCAAGCTTCCGATGAACGGCGTCGAAGTCGTGTTCGACGAGATCAACAGGGCCGGCGGCATCAATGGCCGCAAGCTTCAACTGGTTCGCGAAGATGATCGCTGTGATCCGACCGCGGCGATCGGCGCGGTGAAGAAGCTGGTGGAGCAGGATCAGGTCTTCGCCATCATCGGCGGCGGTTGCAGCAACGCCACGTTTGCCGCCAAGGACACGCTGGAAGCCTCCAAGGTGCCGACGCTGATCTTCGCGTCCGTGCACGACGGCATCACGATCCCGCCGGCCGCGAACATCTTCAGCACCGCCACCACCTCGACGATCGAAAGCCAGGCGCAGCTCGCCTATGCGGTCGAGCAGGGTGCGAAGAAGATCGCGATCGTCTCGATGCGCGACTCCTGGGGGCGCGCCCGCTACACGCCGCTGATCGAGGCGTTCAAGGCCAAGAATATCAAGCCCGTCGCCGACGAAGAATTGTCCCCCGACGCCAACGACGCCACGGCGCAGGTGCTGCGGCTGAAGGCGGCGGGCGCGGACGCGGTCTTGCTGCTGCTCTATCCGAAGCCCGCGGCCATCTTCATCCGCGACGCACAGAAGCTCGGGTTCAAGCCGCTCTCGCTCGGCCAGACCGGCATCGCGGACCCGGCGGCGTTCGAGGAACAGGTCGGCGTACCCGGTGCCACGGCGAATTTCCGTACGATTTCGCAGGTTCGCTACACCCCCGAGGATCCCAAGATGGACAAGTGGCGCAAGCTGGTGGAAGCCAAATTCCCCGGCGATCGCCTCTCCGTCTACAATCTCTTCGGGATCGGTAGCGCCGAAGTCCTCGTCGAAGCGCTCAAGCGCGCCGGCAAGGATCTCACGCGCGAGAAGATGACCGACGCGCTGGCCAACCTGAAGGACGTCAATACCGAGGTCTATGCGGCGCCGATCACCTGCAGCGCGACCGATCATCGCTGCAACAAGGGTCCGGCGTGGATGGCCAAGGAACCCGGCGGTCCGATCAAGGTGCTCGGCTTCACCGTCGTCGGACAGTAAGTCTTGCTGCTTTTCAGCTACCTGTTGATGAGCGGAGTGACGACGGGGGCGCTCTACGCCCTCGTCGCGCTCGGCATCGTGGTGGTGAACAAGGCCACGGGCGTGATCAATTTCGCCCAGGGCGAGTTCTTCATGTTCACCGGCTTCGTCGGATGGATGCTGCACGTCCAGTTCGGCATGAACTACCCGCTGTCGTTTCTACTCGCCGTCGCGGTCGGCTTCGTCCTCGGGATGCTGACCGACCGCATCGCATTCCGTCCGATCGCGAAGAGCGACATCGTGAGCCTGGTCCTGGCGACCGTCGGGATCGGATTCATCCTGAAAGGTCTCGCGCGCGTCATCTGGGGCGGCAAAGCCGACTACCTTTCCTTTCCGCCGATCACGTCTCCCGACCCGATCATGGTCGGCCCCGTGATGGTCATCCCGCAGCAGCTTGCGGTGCTCGCCGGCACCGTCATCATCATGCTGGTGTTCGCGGCGTTCTTCCGCCTGACGCGCGCCGGCAAGATGATGCAGGCGACGGCGGACAATTCACGCGCCGCTCTGCTCGTCGGCATTCGCACCGACCGCATCTACACGCTCGCGTTCGGCACCGGCGCCGCGATCGCGGCCGCGGCGGCGGTGCTCACCGCGCCGCTGACATTGCTCTATCCCGATATCGGCTTCGCCTTCTTCCTGAAGGGATTCGCCGCCGCGGTGCTTGGCGGTCTGACGAGCCTGCCTGGTGCCGTCCTCGGCGGGCTGATCGTCGGCGTCGCCGAATCGCTGGCCGGCGGCTACATCCATTCCAGCGTGATGGAGCTGTCGCCGTTCCTGGTGATCATGGTGGTGCTGGTGCTGCGGCCGAGCGGCCTTCTCAGCTTCCGCAAGGCGCGGAGAATATAGTGCCCTTCGGCCGGCGCAACGTTCTCCTCGCCCTGCTCGCGATCGGCGTGATCGTTCCGGCGTTCGCCAACGGTTACCAGCTCTTCGTCTGCAACCTCGTCGCGATCTATATCCTGCTCGCGATCGGGCTCAACATTCTCGTCGGCTATGCGGGGCAGCTCGCATTCGCCAACGCCGCGATGTTCGGCATCGGCGCCTATGCGACCGGCCTGTTGCAGGTGCATCTCGGCTGGCCGTTCTGGGCCGCCTTTCCCAGCGGCGGGCTGATCGCCGCGGCAGTCGGCACCCTGCTCGCCCTGCCGGCGTTGCGCATGAGCGGACTTTATCTTGCGCTTTCGACGCTCGCGTTCGCGCAGGCGACCCAGTGGGTGTTTCTGCATTGGGAGAACGTGACCTTCGGCGCGGGAGGCTTCAAGACGCCGCCACTTTCGTTCGCGCCGCTGCCGGTCGATAAGCCGGTCGGCCTCTACTATCTCAGCCTCGTGCTCGTGGTTCTTCTCTATTTTTTCGGCCGCCATGTCGTGACGTCCCGCATCGGACGCGCGTTCGTCGCGGTTCGCGACAGCGAGGTCGCCGCCGAATCCCTCGGCATCGATCTTCTGCGTTACAAGGCGCTCGCGTTCGGGATCAGCGGCTTCTATGCGGGCGTTGCCGGCGGCCTCTATTCGGCGCTTCTCAACTTCGTGGCGCCGGAGGGCTATGATCTCTTCCAGATGATCATTCAGAAATCCACCATCGTCGTCGGCGGGCTTGGATCGATCGCGGGGTCGGTCATCGGCGCATCGATCATCATCCTGGTGCTCGAGCTGCTGCGTGAGGTGAAGGGCATGCAGGAGATCGCATTCGGCGCTCTGCTGGTCGGATTCGTCCTGTTCATGCGCGGCGGCCTGATCACGGTCCTGCGTCGGTACGTGCGCGGCTGGGAAGAGCCCCTGCGCATGACACCGCGCGATCCGACCGGGGCTCTGCCGCAATCCGAAGCGCGACCGAGCGCGGCCGACAAATGAGCGCGACGCTTCTCTCGGTCGCAGATCTTCACATCAGCTTCGGCGGTGTGCGCGTGCTGCAGGGGGTGAACCTCACGGTCGACCGGCTGGAGATCCGCGGGCTCATCGGGCCCAATGGCGCGGGCAAGACTACGCTGCTGAACGCGATCTGCGGCATGTACCGTCCGCAGCAGGGCAGCATTCAGCTCGACGGCGTCTCGGTCATCGGCCACAAACCGAGCGACATCGCGCAGCTCGGGCTGGGTCGCACCTTTCAGACATCGCAATTGTTCAAGGGAATGACGGTTCTGGAAAACCTGATGACGGGCCTGCATCGTCAGACGGTGACGGGCTTTCTCAGCGCGGGCTTCTGCCTGCGCCGGGGGCGCGACGAGGAAATGCGCACCGAGGAGGAAGCGCGGCGGGCGTTGCATTTCGTCGGCATGTCGGAGTTCGCCGATCGGCCGGCGACCGCGCTCTCCTTCGGGCAGCAGCGCGTGGTCGAGATCGCTCGCACGCTGATCGGCGACCCGAAAATCGTGCTGCTCGACGAGCCGGCGGTTGGACTCAGCATCAACCGCTTGGCCGAGCTCGACGCGCTGCTGCGCCGGATCCGCGACCAGAAGGGCGTCACGCTCATCCTGATCGAGCATGTCATTCGGCTCGTCATGGACGTTTGCGATCGTGTCACGGTGCTGAGCTCCGGGCGGGTCATCGCCGATGGCGCACCCGACTCCGTGCGCAACGATCAGGCCGTCATAGAGGCGTACCTTGGGAAGGAGCTCCGTGCTCGACATTCAGCATCTTAGGGTCTCTTACGGGATCACCGAGGTTTTGCGGGATGTCACGTTCACGGTCCCGCAGCACAAGATTGTCGCGCTGCTCGGGGGAAACGGCTCGGGAAAGACCACGCTTCTCAATACGCTGATCGGCCTGGTCAGGCCTGTTGCAGGCTCGGTGAAGTTCGAGGGTGCGGAATGCGCGGGACTTGCGCCGGACAAGATCGTCCGACTCGGGATCGCACAGGTGCCGCAAGGCCGCGAGGTCTGGCCCAGCATGACGGTGCTGGAGAATCTCGAACTCGGAGCCGCGACGCGTAATGACTGGTCGGCGATCAAGAGCGACGTCGATGACATTCTCGGTCTGCTTCCAAAGCTGAAGCCGCACATCAAACGGCCTGCCGGCGAGCTCAGCGGCGGCGAGCAGCAGATGCTCGCGATCGGCCGTGCGCTGATGGCGCGACCGCGCTGCCTGCTGATGGATGAGCCCTCCGCGGGACTCGCGCCGGCGGTCGTGAGCGGGATGGTCGACACAATCATGGCGCTCAACCAACGGGGACTGACGATCCTGCTGGTCGAGCAGAATATCGGTGTTGCTGCTGCGGTGGCTGAGTATGCCTATGTCCTGCAGAGCGGAGAGATTTCGTTCTCGGGCGATGCAGCGAGCTTGATCGACAATCCTGAGGTCCTCAGGTCGTATCTTGGCCGCTGAACGGCTAAAGGCACGTCGATCCCTTCTGACATCGGTTCGTTTTCTTGATTCGATGCAACTGAGCGTCGGCGCCACTCCCAAGCCATCCCTCTCTCTTCCACCGTTCGAAATAAGACCATTCGCACTGACAACGGCACGTCTCTTGGACCCAGAGCAGACGATCTCTGCCCTCGCCCCCGCGCCCGTTTTCTGAGCCCAGAGGGGACATTTGAAGGACGCCAACGCTCGACAGTCGGCGCATAACCGACCTACCCGCGTTTTCTTTGCCTTCGCATGCCGGCCGCTTGCAGGTCGATGCCGATAAGAGCTTCTATCGAGCGAATGGCTCGAGCCCCGGCGGCCCTGTGCGACGAAGCAGGAGAATGCTCATGATACGATGCAGCTTTGGCGATCATCACGCATCATACAAAATCGGCGCACTTACCCTGACCTCCCTGCGGGACGGCTATGTCGACATGCCCCCGATCCGATTGCGCCAACCCAACAACAAGGCGCTCGATGAGAGGCTGCAACAGCAGGTGCCTTTGGTCGGCGGAAGCTTGAGATTGGCGGTCAATGCGTTCTCGATAGACGATGGAGTCGATGTCACGTTGATCGACACGGGCGCGTCGAACGCATGGCACCCAACCATGGGCCTGCTTCCCCTCGCGTTGCGGGAAGCGAACATTGATGTCGACAGGGTTCGGACAATTGCCTTCACCCACACGCATATCGACCATATCAACGGGCTGATCCTTCCCAACGGCGACGGTGCCTTCCCTCGGCTATCTCGCCTGCTCGTCCCCAAGGACGAACTTGACATGTTCCGGGCCGCGGCACGGGTCAAACGCTTTCACGAGTGCGCAGAAGCGCTCGAAGCCGGCCAGCGAATTGCCGCCAACATTGAAGCAATCGCCGCGCCCGGCCATGAAGTCGGGCATACATGCTTCCGCGTCACAAGCAACGATGAGACCGTCCTGATCTGGGGCGATATTGTCCACGTACCCTCGATCCAATTCGAACACCCGGAGATTACCTGGGAATTTGATCGCGCTCAGGACGAAGCGCGGGCGAGCCGGCTGCGAATGATGGCTCTTGCTGCTGACAACAAGTACTACGTTGCAGGAGCCCATCTTGATTCACCGGGCGTCGGCCGTGTCACCCGCTCGGCAACCGGCTTCCGATTTGATCCGGTATAGCGGGGCACGGAGCCAGGCAATCACCTGGATACATGTCGCTCATGAGAGCAGATTCGCGTCTACGAGACTCCGCAACGATCGCCCGACAGACGCACACCAACGGGAGTTTGGAAAACGTGAAGACGTCCGCTGCCCGGTCAGGGCAACGGAGCGTCAGGATCGCACCGTAAACAAAGCCGCAATGTCTAGTGCGCGACCTGAAGGTACTTCTCAAGCGTCATGGGCGCACCACCCTGGGGCGGAGCGGTGACGCTGACGCCATTGAACTTCGACCGATGCGAGAACCACGACTCGCGAGGCGGCAGGCCCCACGCTTCAGTCGCCCGCTCTGTCGTGACGACGTCCCAGACGTGCGGTTCGTCTTCCCGGTCCATGTAGACGATGGGCGGCAACAGGAGCTCGCAACGGTGGCCATCGGGGTCGAGGATGTAGACGTAGTACGAGTGGCCGACACCGTGTTTGCCCGGTCCATATTCGACGTTGTTGTTCCAGCCGAGCTCACCCATTGTATCGCAGGCGCGCAGCATCGCCTGGATGTCAGGGATGATGTATCCGAAATGGTGAAACGCGGGGCCGTCGCGCTCGAGGAAGACGAGATCGTATGGCGTATCCTTCATCTGTAGGAAAACGCCGATCGGGTGACCGCCTGCGGTGATATAGTCGGCAATACGGCAGCCGATCGAGGTGTAGAATCGCGTGGCCTTCTCGATGTCCGGAATCGTGATCTGGTAATGATCGAAGCGACGTGCCTGCGCGCCCTTGTGCTTGTAGACGTCCATGTCTAGACGCGGCTTGCGATCCATGCTGGCGCAGATTTCGAGCGGTGTACCGCACACATCGACGGCGTGCAGTGTCCGGCCCTGAAACGGGCGCTCGACCCATTGGCACGGTAGCTGATGCTGCTCGAAAGTGTGCTTGCAGCGGTCGAGAGCCTCTTCGTCGAACACGCGAAGGCCGGCACGCTCATAGCTTGGGGCGTCCGTCGTGCGCTTGATGACGAGGCTATGGTGCCCACGCTCCTCGAGGCCGCGCAAGTAAAGCGTGTCCTTGTCCGAGTCGCTCACGACCAGGCCGAGGACCTCGGTGTAGAACTCTTCCGATTTCTTCAGGTCGCGCGAGCTGAACACGGCGTGACTCACCCGGCTGAAGCGGAACGGCGATTTGTAGTTGGTCTGCGGCACGTCCATCTGATTTCTCCTCCCGTCGTTCTGCAAAGTTTTGAGATTCGGTGTTGCAAGGGCACGAATGATGTCGTCGATCTCGGCCGTGGCCTGGTTGACGACCCGCTCGCGGGCCTCGGGCGAGAGATTGACGCCTTCCGCGATGATGAACGTGATCTCGGTGATGCCAACGAAGCTCAAAATTTCCCTGAGATAAGGCACTTGAAAGTCACGGTGATTTTGCTTGCCGTTGCTGTAGTTGCCGCCGCGCGAGATCGCGATGATGGCGCGCTTGCCCGGCGCGAGCAGGCCGACCGAACCGTCCGGAGTATAGCGGAACGTCCGCCCCGACTGGCAGACGCGGTCGATCCAGGCCTTCAGCTGCGTTGTGACCGTGTAATTGTACATCGGCGAACCGATCACGATCACGTCGGCTGCATGCAGTTCGGCAATCAGCGTGTCGGCGTACGCCTTCTCGCGCACCTGTGCTTCCGTGAGGTCCTGGTCCTTCTTGTACCGCACGACGTCGATGGCTTCGCTGCCGGCATGAGGCGGCCAATGGAGCGCCACGTCGCGCCGCGCGATCGTCGCGTTCGGAAAATGCTCAAGGATGCGTGCAACGATATGCGCGGAGAGATCCCGGGAAACCGAGCGCCCAACAAGCGGACTGGAGTCGATGTGCAGTACGTTCATGAACGCGCTACTCGGCTTCGCACCGGGCGGCTAACCCGCTCGAAGCAACGCAGTCACTTTGATGCGGGGACGCGAGGCAGGAGCAGGAAGCTTGCAGTTTCGCCGCCGGTGTAGATCGTGTTGACTCCGGCGAATTCGGGCGCGGGGCGATCCACAGCGCTGTCATGCATGAATATCCCCGATCCCTTCATCATACCGGTTGCGCCGGGGCGGGCGAAGTCCTGACCGCCGACGGTGAGCGCGATCGTGTAGCCCTTCGGGATGACGATCGAGGTCGGCCAGATTTCGACATGGGCCTCGTACACCGTGCCGGGCGTCAGCTTGTCCTGCCCATCATGCGGATGGAACGGCCTGTAGGGCCTTGAACGCGCACGATCGATCTTGCGCTGCGAGATGCGGAGCCAACCCTGCGAGACCGGCGCCTCGGGATCGTTGGCGCCCTTGAACGTTATCTCCTTGCCGGCAGGATCGAACGCGCGCAGCGTCACGAACAGATCCATGTCGGTCGTCGAAGACGATACGAACAACTCCGCGGCGAGAGGCCCGGTGAACTCGGTGTCCTGCGCGAAC
>DATEKY010000360.1:0-3621 GCA_035277225.1 Xanthobacteraceae bacterium | reverse complement strand
GGCGGCGTCGCGTCGATCCCGGGAACGATCGTCGGCGGCTTCTTCGTGCTGTTCGTGCCGAACATCGCCGAGCATTTCTCCAAAGGCCTCGCCGGCGCGGTCTACGGGGTCATTCTTCTGCTGATCATCTTCGTCATGCCGATGGGAGCCGCGGGACTGGGACGGTTGATTACCGGGAAATTGATGAAACAGAGCCGCTGAGCCGCGGCCTCGCAACGGAGGAAGCCATGCGGAATGCCATGCGTGCGCTGATTGCGTCGGTTGCGCTGTGCGTGATTGCGGTCGTTTCTTCGACAGGCCCGGCCGTCGCACAGAAGAAATACGATCCGGGCGCGAGTGACACCGAGATCAAGGTCGGAAACATCATGCCGTATTCGGGCCCGGCCTCGGCCTACGGCACCATCGGCCGGGTACAGGCCGCTTACTTCCGCATGATCAACGAGACCGGTGGCATCAACGGCCGCAAGATCAACTTCATCTCCTACGACGACGGCTATTCGCCGCCGAAGACGGTCGAGCAGGCGCGCAAGCTGGTCGAGGGCGACGAGGTGCTGCTGATCTTCCAGTCGCTCGGCACCGCGCCGAATTCGGCGATCCAGAAATACATGAACGCCAGGAAGGTGCCGCAGATCTTCGTCGCGACCGGCGCGACCAAGTGGGGTGATCCGAAGCACTTCCCCTGGACGATGGGTTTCCAGCCCAACTACCAGAGCGAAGGGCGCATCTACGCCAAGTACATCATCGAGCATCGTCCGGCCGGCAAGATCGCGGTGCTGTTCCAGAACGACGACTACGGCAAGGACGTGCTCAAGGGCCTGAAAGACGGGCTCGGCGCCAAGACCTCGATGATCATCGCCGAGATGCCCTACGAGACCGGCGACCCGACGGTCGACTCGCAGATCGTGCGGCTCAAGGCCTCCGGCGCGGACGTGTTCGTGAACATCACCACGCCGAAATTCGCCGCGCAGGCGATCAAGAAGGTCGCCGAGCTCGGCTGGAAGCCGCTGCACATCCTCAACAACGTCTCGGCGTCGGTCGGCGCGGTGCTGCGCCCCGCCGGGCTTGAGAACGCCAAGGACATCCTGACCACCAGCTACCTGAAGGACCAGACCGATCCGGCGTTGGCCAACGATCCGGGCGTGGTGAAGTGGCGCGCCTTCATGGACAAGTACTATCCCGAAGGGGACAAGACCAACTCCAGCAACGTGAGCGGCTACGTGACCGCGTCGCTGCTGGTGCAGGTGCTCAAGCAGTGCGGCGACAATCTCACGCGGGAGAACGTGATGAAGCAGACCGCCAACCTGAAGAATTTCGAGCTCGACATGCTGCTGCCGGGCATCAAGGTGAACACCAGTCCGACCGACTACTTCCCGCTCGAGGAACTGCAGATGCGGCGCTTCAGCGGGGAACGCTGGGAATCGTTCGGTCCGATCATTTCGGGCGAGATCGGAAGCTGAGGAAATGCTATCAAGTGCATCAATTGCCGCGCGAGCGGCCGACAACGGAGGAAGGACATGCAGGTGAACAAGAGGGTGCTGCTCGCCTCGATCGCGGCGGGTCTGGTCGCGGTCGCAGGTCCCGCGCTGGCCCAGAAGAAATACGACTCCGGCGCGACCGACACCGAGATCAAGATCGGCAACACCAATCCCTACAGCGGACCGGCCTCGGCCTACGGGCTGATCGGCAAGACCATCGACGCCTACTTCAAGAAGGTGAACGCCGAGGGCGGCATCAACGGCCGCAAGGTCAACTTCATCACCTATGACGACGGCTATTCGCCGCCGAAGGCCGTCGAGCAGGTGCGCAAGCTGGTCGAGAGCGACGAAGTGCTGCTCGTGTTCCAGCCGCTCGGCACGCCGTCCAACACCGCGATCCAGAAATACATGAACTCGAAGAAGGTGCCGCAGCTGTTCGTCGCGACCGGCGCCACCAAGTGGGGCGACCCGAAGGGCAATCCGTGGACGATGGGCTGGCAGCCGACCTACCAGGCCGAAGGGCAGATCTACGCCAAGTACATCATGAAGAACCATCCGAATGCCAAGATCGGCATTCTCTTCCAGAACGACGACTACGGTAAGGACTACGTGAAAGGCCTGAAGGACGGTCTCGGCGACAAGGCCAAGACCATGATCGTCTCCGAGTTGCCCTACGAACCCGCAGACCCGACGGTCGACTCGCAGATCGTTTCGCTCAAGGGCTCGGGCGCCGACGTGTTCTTCAACGTCACGACGCCGAAGTTCGCCGCGCAGGCGATCAAGAAGGCGCACGAGATCGGCTGGAAGCCGCTGCATCTGCTCAACAACGTGTCGAACTCGGTCGGCTCGGTGTTGAAGCCTGCGGGGCTCGAGGCGTCCAAGGACGTGCTCTCGACCGGCTACCTGAAGGATCCGACCGATCCGACCTGGAACGACGACGCCGGCAAGAAGGAATGGCTTGCCTTCATGGACAAGTATTTCCCCGACGGCGACAAGACCTCGAGCTTCACGGTCTACGGCTACACCGTGGCGCAGACGCTGCACCAGACGCTCAAGCAGGCCGGCGACGACCTCACGCGCGCCAACGTGATGAAGCAGGCCGCGAGCCTGAAGGGCCTGAAGCTGCCGATGCTGCTGCCGGGCATCGAGATCAACACCAGCGCGTCGGACTTCTATCCGATCGAGCAGATGCAGATGCAGAAGTTCACCGGCGAGCGCTGGGAGCTGTTCGGCCCAATCATTTCCGGCGGCGAGGGGAGCTGACGCGCGAAGCGCGTCATCACCGCGCCGCGATACTCTCTCTTATCCCTCCCCCGCTTGCGGGGGAGGGCAGGGTGGGGGTCATACAAGCGCCGTCACCTCCGGGTGACGGCGTCACTGTTTGTGCGGGCTCATCCAGCGTGCGGCGGCGAGAATGCCGAGCCCGATCGCGACCGGAACCAGGGCGTACAGCGTGCCGCCGGCAGCGAGCGCAGCGGCCGCCGCCCACGAGATCGACGAGAACGCTTCCGCGAAGGTCGCAAAGCGCGAAGCGGTCTGGCGATGGCGGAAATAGCGCCGCGTCGCCGGCTTGCGGAACCAGAACTGGATGCCGGTCGCTCCCGCCGACGCGATCAGAATCCCGAGCGTGGAGACGAGCGCGCCGTAAGGCGAAAGAAACGCCAGCGCCGCGATGAACGGCGCGAACGCGATGGCGATGCCGCCGAGTACGGCCTCGACCTTGGCGCGCACGATATGCGAACGCGCCACCGGAGCGGTCGCGACGAGATCCGGCGCGTCCTCGCCGGAAATCGCGAGCCAGGCGAGCCCGCCCGCGAGCTGTCCCGCCGCCATCACCAGCACCGGCACCAGCACCACCAGCGCGCCGGTGCCCTCGCCAAAGGAGCGCCACAGCAGCAGCGCGGGCGGCAGCAGATAGAGCAGCTGCATCAGCGTCTGCGACACCAGCCACGGATCGCGCAACAGCAGCGTCCATTCCTTCTGCCGCAAAGTGCGCGCGGGCGTCCGGCGGCGGAAGTTCGCGCGCTGCGCCTGGCGCACGCCGGTTGCCGCAACGCTGGAAGCCGCAACCGCGTGACTGCCGAACCGCGCCGAGAACAGCACGATCGACCCGCCGAGCGTCAGCGTGGCGATGGCCAGCACGGTG
>DATEKY010000359.1:0-7705 GCA_035277225.1 Xanthobacteraceae bacterium | reverse complement strand
GTTCAGCGTCACGATGCCGGCGGCGCCGCGCCGCGCGAACAGGATGTCGGAGGAGTCGGAAGTCATGCGCAGCGGCTGGAGCCGAATCCGTTTTGAACCCCGCTCGTCCCCGCGAAAGCGGGGACTCAGTTCTTGGCCCGGGATTCCCGCTTGCGCGGGAATGAGCGGAGCATGCTTCGATGCCGCTGCACCTAGATGATCGCCCACAGATAGACAAGCGTCGCCGCGCAGCCGAGCGCGCTGCGCCCCGCGTGCAAGGTGCCCCATTTTTCGATCAACGCGCGGGTCTGCGCATTCGCGGCGTCGCTCGGGGTCGCCTCCAGCACCTTGTTCACCGGCATGATGACGATCAGCGTCCACGGCCAGTTGGCAAGCGCCAGTGCCGCGCCGAGGTACCAGACCCAGTCGCCGGTGAGATATCCGGCCCAGACACCGAGCGCGGTCGCGACCAGCGCGAGGCTCGCCTGCATCGCCTTGCCGCGCTGATAGCTCGGCTTCCATTCGGCGAGCAGTGCCCGGTTGTCGAGCATCAGCCGCGCCGGCTGCTCGGCCACGCTCACGTAGACCGCCGCGCCGGCAAAGAGGGCGGCGGCGACGAGCGCGAGGTTTTGGACGATGAGCGCGAGCATGTTGGCCGATGCGCCCTAATCCTTCGGCGGCCAGTCGACCGGCCGCTCCATGATCACGGTCAATGGATACGGGCACTGCTCGGGAAATGAGTTTTCGTCGCGATCGATCTCGCCGGCGGCTTCGAGCCGTGCGTCGGCGTAAGCTTCGATGACGGCCTCCCCGACCAGCGGCTTCAGGCCTGGGTTCTTTCGCAATACCTTGCGAACGTGATTGCGCTGAACGGCAATACTGGATGTCCAGCTGCGCGAACGTTTCTCCGGTTGATGATCCCACTTGAGCAGGTGGATCAAAATCACCCGCAGCGCGCTCTCCAGCTTGTCGTATTGCTCGTTCCCCACGTCATCGAGCTCCTCGGCAATGTTGAGCGCGTCCGCCTCGGCAATCCTGCCGGCACGCAGCAGCGCGGCCTGCTCGATCGCCCAGCTGTAGAGGTCGCGGTCGTAACGGGCGGCCTTTTGGCCCGGGGCCGGATCGGTCCTGTCGTCCATCGGCGCCTCCTTTGCTCCGGCGCAGGCGAATTCGCGCTCCTTATAGCCGAACCGGCCCATTTTTGCCTGCGGGGCCCCTCCCCGTGCCAAGCACTGAACTTTTGGAACTGGGCCGCGTTGTGTTCCGGAACTTCCGCGTAAGTCCACGGGAAAACAAGGTCTTAATGTCAAAAGACACGGCGATTCAACGCGCACAGAAGAAACCGCTGGTGCGGCGCTTCTGGATGACCGCCCGCGGCTTCTGGTCGTCGGAGCGGAGCTGGAAGGTCGCCTGGCTGATGACCGCGGTGCTGATCGCGCTGGTCATCGGGCAGCTCTTCTTCCAGTACCAGCTCAACGTCTGGAACAAGGCGATCTTCGACGCGATGGAGAAGAAGGACGCCGCGACGGTCCTGCGCCAGTCGATGCTGTTCATCCCGCTCTGCGCCGGGAGCATCGCGGTCGCGGTGTCGGTCGTCTATGCGCGCATGCGCATGCAGCGGCGCTGGCGCGCCTGGCTGACCGAGCACAGCATGACGCGCTGGCTCGCGAAAGGACGCTACTATCAGCTCAACCTGATCGAGGGCGACCACAAGAACCCGGAAGCGCGCATCCAGGAAGACATCCGCATCGCCACGGAGCAGCCGGTCGATTTCGCGGTCGGAATACTGAGCGCCGTGCTCACGTCGGTGACCTTCATGGGCGTGTTGTGGAGCGTCGGCGGCAACCTCACCATCGGCGCCGGCGGCCGCGAGTTCTTCATCCCGGGCTATCTGGTGATCGCGGTGGTGATCTATTGCGCCATCATCAGCGGGTTGATGACGGTCATCGCGCGCAGCTTCGTGCCGACCGCCGAGAACAAGAACCAGGTCGAGGCCGAGTTCCGCGCCGCGCTGACCCGCGTGCGCGAATACGGCGAGAGCATCGCGATCCTCGGCGGCGAGAAGGAAGAGCGCGCCGGACTCGACGGTGCGCTCAGCAAGGTGATCGTCGCGTGGTCGCGCATGGCCAAGCAGTACATGCGCACGATGTTCGTCTCGCACGGCAACTTCGTCATCGCCTCGGTGATCCCGATCATCCTGTGCGCGCCGAAATACCTCTCCGGCGAGATGACGCTCGGCACCGTGATGCAGGCCGCGGCCGCCTTCGTGCAGGTGCAATATGCGTTCAACTGGATCGTCGACAATTATCCGCGGCTCGCCGAATGGACCGCCTCGGCGCGGCGCGCCTCCAACCTCCTGGTCGCGCTCGACGGACTGAAGAAGATCGAGGAGAGCCAGACCGGGGCGATCAGCCGCACCGAAGGCAAGGACGCGGCGATCCGCCTGAAGGACGTGCAGGTCGCACTCTCCGACGGCACCGTGGTGGTGGACGATGCCGACGTGACGGTCAATTTCGGCGAGAAGGTGCTGGTCGCGGGCGAATCCGGCACCGGCAAGAGCACGCTGGTGCGCGCGATCGCCGGACTGTGGCCGTGGGGCGAAGGCGAGATCGCGCTCGCGCCCGACGCCAAGATGTTCCTGATGCCGCAGAAGCCCTACATCCCGCTCGGCACCTTGCGCCGCGCCGCGACCTATCCGCGTCCGCCGGAGGACTTCAACGACGAGCAGATCGGCGAGGCACTCAAGATGGTGGGCCTCGAGCACCTCACCGAGAAGCTCGACGACGAGGAAGGCAAGTGGGACCGCACGCTGTCCGGCGGCGAGCAGCAGCGCCTCGCCTTCGCGCGCCTGTTCCTGCACAAGCCCGACATCGTGGTGATGGACGAGGCGACCTCCGCGCTCGATCCGGACAGCCAGGCGATGCTGATGGAGAAGCTCGGCGAGCTGCTGCCCGAGACCGCGATCATCAGCGTCGGCCACCGGCCCGAGCTCGAGGTGTTCCACGAGCGCAAGGTGAACCTGGTCCGCCGCAAGGGCGGCGCGAAGCTGATCTCGCACGAGATCGCGGCGCCGCCGGTCAATATCCTGTCGAATTTCATGAAGCGCTGGCGCGCTCCCTCGCCCGCCGCATCTCCGGCGACCCCGACCGCCCAGTCGAACAACGAAAAAGAGCCGAAGGTCGCGGCTTAGCCGGGGTCGCATTGACCCCCTCCGGCGGCGTCGCTAACAAGGCGCCGCACGGACAAGTGTGGCGGTTCGGAAGTCCGCAACATCCTCGCAGCGAGTCCGAGATGCGGACTTCCGAACCCAAGCCACACTAGAATCATAGGTTTTCTAGTGTCCTTCGATTCCGAAGTTCGTGCGCGAGGCTGCTGCACGATGAAACGAACTTCGGAATCGGGACACTAGAGGTTGATGGAACAAACCGACGCCAGCAAGCCGCCGCGCGCGCACGTCCTGCCGTCGATCCAGGCGCTGCGCTGCTTCGCCGCGATGGGAGCGATCCTGTTCCACATCCAGCACTACTCCAACGAGCTGCACCTGTCGGGTTTCCTGCCGCAGTTCGACGTCGGATCGGCCGGCATCGACCGGTTCTTCGTCATCTCCGGCGTTATCTGACAGTAACGGATCATGGACCCGGTCAAACCGAAACCATCCTCTTCTTCCGGCTCCGGCGTGCTGATGTCGATCCAGGCGTTGCGCGGGATCGCGACCTTCGTCGTGATCGTGGCGCACGTCCAGCTTTACGTCGCCGACAAGATGCACCTGCCCGGCCTGATGCCGTTCTACGGCGTGGTCGGCGCTGCGGTCGACTCGTTCTTCGTCGTGTCCGGCTTCATCATGGTCTACGCGAGCGAGCGGCTGTTCGGCCAGCCGGGCGGCATGCGCATCTTCTTCCTGCGCCGCCTCGCCCGCATCCTGCCGATGTACTGGATCACCACCACCTTCGTGGTGATCTACCTGATCGCGACCTACGGCAATCTGGACGCTGCCGGCGCACCGCTCTCCTACGTCGCCGCGTCGTATTTCTTCATCCCGATCGCGCGGCCCGACGGATACGGCACGCCGGTGCACGGCGTCGCCTGGACGCTGAACTACGAGATGTTCTTCTACATGCTGTTCGGCTGCTTCGTGTTCCTGACGCGCCGGCGCATCGTCATGGTGCTCAGCACCATCTTCATCACGCTGGTGCTGGTCGCGCTTCTCTTCGGCCCGCTGCCCAATCCATGGGCCTACTGGAGCTATGCGCTGATCCTCGAATTCGTGCTCGGCATGGGGCTGGCATTGCTCTATCGCGACGGCGTGCGCATCGGCGCAACCGCCTACTGGGCGCTGCTCGCGGCGGCCACCGGGATCCTGATCTGGTCAGCGTGGCGCGGCGACTTCTTCCCGCCGAGCGCAAACGAGCGCCTGTTCATCTGGGGCTTCCCGACCTTCCTCATCGTCGCCGCGCTGGTGCTCTCGCGCACGCCGGCGCTGACCGGGCCGTTCTGGCGCTTCTGGGGCTTCATCGGCGACACGTCCTATTCGATCTACCTGATCCACACGCTGACGATCACCCTCCCGCGCCTGCTGCTTGCGCGCTACATCGCACCCGCCGATGCGCCCTGGCTCTATGTCGCGCTGATGATGGTGCTCGCCTTCGTGCCGGGCATCCTCGCCTACGTCTACCTCGAGAAGCCGATGCTCGACTATTTCCAGCGCAAGATCGAAGGCGACCGCAAGAAGCCCGCGGTGCCGATGGCGGCGACCCCGCCGCCGTAATCCGTTCGGCCGCGCCTGCACCAACGGCGCTGAAACCCATGCTTGAAGCGGGTGGCCGGCATGCCTGCCGCAGCGCGCTTCCTTGCTATGGGCCCGGGAAAAACCGGGTAGAATTCAGCACCGCGAAAACAAAGAGAACAACTGACGCGGGCTCTCGGGGGAGACACACATGGCCACTGGCAATGTGTTCATCGATGTGCTGGCCCATCGCTCATGGCTCGACGTCGGGGGCGATCGCAACATCACCTACTACTTCGACGAAGCCTCTCCCGATCGCAAGTGGACCGCCTTCGAGAAGGTGATCTGGCGCGCCGCGCTGCAGGAGTGGGCCAACGTTGCGAATATCACCACCCAGGAGCTTTCCTCGCCGGCGGGCGCCGACATCATCGAAACGTGGTCGAACAGCACGGTCCTCACGCTCCAGTTCGGACTGTCTCCCACTGGCGGTCCTTGGGCAGCCGCTCATTATCTTCCGCTCGCGGGCGGTGGTTCTCTCGGAGAGTACAATACCGCCGCCGCGGGTTCGATTATTCCGCCAGCTTCGCTTGCTGTCGGCGGTTACGGCTGGTGGATTGCCGTTCACGAACTTGGCCACGGGCTCGGGCTTTCGCACCCGCATGGCATGGTTCAGCTGGAGAACGAGCCGTTTTTTCCCGGCGTCACGCGCGCGGGAGACCTGGGCGACTTCGAGTACAATCAGCAGGTCTATACGATCATGTCGTACAACGGGTTGCCGAACGCGGCCCCGTTTACCGCCCCGTTCAATACCTACGGCTTGCCGGCAGGCCCGATGGCCTTCGATATCGCGGCGATGCAGCAGCTCTACGGTCCCAACACCACCTTTCACAACGGCGCGGACACCTATGTGCTGCCTGACGGCGGTGGGGCCGGCACGTTCTGGCGATGCATCTGGGACACCGGCGGCACCGACACGATCCGCTACGACGGCAGCTTCAACGCAACGATCGATCTGCGCGCTGCCACGCTGGTCTTTGGCGATCCGATTGCCGGAGGCGCGATGTCGCGGGTCGGCAGCACGCTGGGTGGCTACACCATCGCGAACGGCGTGGTCATCGAAAACGCCGTCGGCGGGAGAGGCAACGACACGCTGAGAGGCAATTCCGCCGACAACATTCTCAACGGCGGCCCCGGCGACGACACTGTCATTTTTTCCGGGCCCCAGAGCGCCTACACGGTGACGGATATTGGCGGCGGGAGCGTCAGGGTTACCGGGCCGGAGGGTACCGATACGCTCATCTCGATCGAGCACATGCAATTTTTGGGCGGCGTCACTGGCGGCAGCAACAATGTTCTGTTCGATGCGTCTTTCTACCTGAGCCACAACCCCGATGTGTCTCAGGCCGGGGTCGATGCGCTCAACCACTTCAATACGTTCGGCTGGCGCGAGGACCGCGACCCCAACGCATTGTTCGACACATCCTGGTATCGCGCCCTCTACAAGGACGCGGCCGGAACCAACCCGCTGGACCATTATCACGCCACCGGATGGAAGAAGGGGTATGATCCGTCGGCGGACTTCGACACCAAGCTTTATCTGCTGCACAACCCCGACGTCGCGGCGGCCAACGTCGACCCGCTCGAGCATTATCTGCGCAACGGCAAGAGCGAGGGCCGCGCGATCTACGCGGCGATCGGCGACGCGGTGAACGGCTTCGACGCGCAATACTATCTGCTGCACAATCCCGATGTCGCCGCGGCCGGCGCCGATCCGCTGCAGCACTTCAACCAGTTCGGCTGGCACGAGGGCCGCAATCCGAATGCCTGGTTCGACATGGCCGGCTATCTCTCGCATTACACCGACGTGGCGGCCTCAGGCGTCAACCCGCTGCAGCATTACGAGCAGTTCGGCTGGCGCGAAGGACGCGATCCCTCAACGCAATTCGATACGCTGAAGTATCTCGCGGCCTACGCCGACGTGGCCGCGGCCGGCGTCAATCCGTTCGATCACTTCCTGCAGAACGGCATCTACGAGGGCCGCTCGCCGCAAGGCGACGGCCTGTGGCATTGAGGCAAGTCAAATCCTCCGCTCGTCCCCGCGAAAGCGGGGACCCAGCTCTTGGCCCTGGATACCCGCTTGCGCGGGTATGATCGGAGATTTCCTCTAGTTCGCCCGAGCCTGCGCGCGCACGTCGGACGGCGTCGCACCGTAGCGGCGGCGGAACGTCTCGTTGAAATAGGACAGATTGTTGAAGCCGGCCTCGGCGGCGATGACGCCGACCTTGAGATGCACCGCGCGCGGGCTGAGCAACATCCGATGCGCGTGCGCGAGCCGCCGCGACAACAGGAACTCGGTGAAGGTCGTCCCTTCCTCCTCGAACAGGCGCCGCACATAGCGCAGCGGCAGCCGATGGCGCGCCGCGATCTTCGCCAGCGACACGTCCCGCCCAAGCTCCTGCTCGATATCGGCCTTGATCGCCTGAAGCCTGGCGGCGCGCAGCCCGCGCCCTTTCGCGAGTTCGGCTCCGTCGCTCGCCGCGCCGAGCACCAGCGCGACGAGGTCGTGCACATGAGTGACGGCCATGTGCCGCGCCTGCGGCGTCGCGAGCAGCGGCGCGCCGCACAGCACGCCCGCATAGCCGAGCAGCAGCTTGAGTGCCTCGGTGTCGCGCGCGACCGGCCGCGCCAGGCGATCCTCCACGTCCGGCACCAGCGCTTTCATCGCGGTGAGCGGCACGCGCAGTGACACGAAGCGCGAGCGCGAGAAATCCATGGTGGCGGTCTCGGCGCCGACCGTCATCGCCGCACTGCCCTCGCCGATCGTGGTCTCGCGGCCGCATTGACTGACCGCGCTTGCGCCGTCGAGGCAGGCGCTGAGCAGGCATTGATCGTCGGCAAGATGCTGCACGCCCCGCCGCGTGCGCCCTGCCGACGTGGTGATGTCAGACAGCGCAAGACCCGGCAGCGCGATCATCCGCCCTTCGGTGAAGAACGGAACGTCGG
>DATEKY010000358.1:0-6878 GCA_035277225.1 Xanthobacteraceae bacterium | reverse complement strand
TCGCGGCGCCGAAACCCGAGGCCAAACCGGACGCCAAGCCCGATGCGGCTGCAGCGCCCGCGGCGCCGGTCGACGTGATCAAGCCGACGATGACGGCGGGAGAGCGGGCGGTGCTGGAAAGCCTGCAGCAGCGCCGCCAGGAGCTGGAAACGCGATCGCGCGAGCTCGAGGTGCGCGACAGCCTGCTCAAGGCTGCGGAGAAGCGCATCGAGCAGCGCCTGCAGGAATTGAAGGAGATGGAGGCGCGCGTCACCGGCGTCGAGAAGAAGAAGGACGAGGAGGAGGCCGCCAAGTTCAAAAGCCTCGTCAGCATGTACGAGAACATGAAGGCGAAGGACGCCGCGAAGATCTTCGATCGGCTCGACTTGCGCATCCTGGTCGAGGTCGTCAACGCGATGAACGCGCGCCGCATGTCGGATATTCTCGGCCTGATGACGCCGGAGGCGGCCGAGCGGCTCACCATCGAGATCGCCAACCGCTCCGGCGCGATCGGCAAGACCTCGGCGCCGGCCGAACTGCCCAAGATCGAGGGACGGCCGAAATCCTGAGGCGTCGTGCGCGCGCGGCGATGCCCAAACGTCAGGACAATTCCGGATGACCCTCACCACGAGAGTTAAGAGGCCGTTAAACGCGCCGATCTAGGCTGGAAAGCGCGGACGCGTCGTGGCCGATCGACGGCGCGCGGGCTGAAGGGCAATGGCACGGCCGATCACCATCAAGGCGTTGCGCGGCGCGCATGATGAGGCGCAGGTAGCGCCGCGTCTCGGCGTGCGCGTCATTGCGGCGTTTGTCGTGCTGCAACTGCTGCTGATTGCCGCGCTGCTCATGCTGTTTCCCGCCAGGGCGGCGGCCGCCCCGGCGAAGAGCGATCTCTCGGTCTCGAGCCAGAACGGCTACGTGCGGCTCGTCTTCACGCTTGCCGAGGAGACCGAGGCTGATGTGCGGCTCGCCAACGGCATCCTCGTCGTCGCGTTCAAGCGGCCGGTGGACGTGCCGGTCGACCGCATTCCGATGCAGGCCGCCGGCTACGTGAACGCCGCGCGCGCCGATCCGGACGGGCTTGCGGTCCGCCTCGCGCTCGGCCGCAAGGTCACGGTCAACACGATGGCGGCGGGCGAAAAGCTGTTCGTCGATCTGTTGCCGGAAGGGTGGAGCGGCCTGCCGCCCGGGCTGCCGCAGGAAGTGGTCGAGGAATTGGCGCGGCGTGCGCGCGAGGCCGAGAAGAAGGCGCGGGCGCAGCAGCAGGTCGCGCAGCAGCGCGTTCTGCCGCCGGTGCGGGTGCGCGTCGGCGTGCAGCCGACCTTCACGCGCTACACCTTCGGCCTGCCGGCGCTGATCGCGGTGTCGGTCGACCGCAACGACGACAAGATGACGATGACGTTCGAGGCACCGCTGCGTTTCGATCTCGCCGACGTGCGGGCGGCGCTGCCGTCGACGATCGCCGGCGTCGACGCACAATCGCGCGGCGACAGCGCATCGGTGCAGTTCGACTTCGTCGGAAAGGTGGATATCCGCACCTTCCGCGAGGACAACAACTTCATCGTCGACGTCCAGCCGATTCGACCGCGCGAAGGCGCGGTGGATCCCGCCGCGCAGGTCGCCGCGCTTGCCGCTGCCGCTGCGAAGACTGAGCCGGCAGCGCCCGAGCAGCCGGCAAAACCCGTGCAAGCTGCCGCTGCGCCTCCTGCAAAACCTGCGGCCGACCTGGCCGCGCCGGCACCCGCAGCGGCCGAGCCGCCGCAGTCAGCCGAGAAGCCGAGCCCGCCCGCCACAGTGGCGGCACGCGAGGCGGAAGACGCAAAACCGGCCTCCGACGCTTCGGCGCCCGTCGTCGCTGACGTGCGCCGCCACGGCGACGCGCTGCGCATCACCTTCCCGTTCGCGCAGCCGACACCCGCCGCCGTGTTCCGCCGCGCCGACACGATCTGGCTCGTGTTTGACAATGCGGGGCCGATCGATATCGGCAAGATCGCGGCGGCCTCCGGCAGCGGCATCCGCGCCGCGACGGTCACGCGCTCGAACGGCGGGCAGGTGGTGCAGCTGAAGCTCGAGCGGCCGAAGCTCACCAGCGCGGGCACCGAGGGCAACGCCTGGACCGTCATCGTCGGCGACATGATGCTCGAGCCGACGCAGCCGCTCAGCACGGTGCGCCTGGTGCAGGCCGGCGGCCGGGCGAGCGTGACGATCCCGTTCAACGATCCGCGCCAGTTGCACCGCCTCGCCGATGCCGACGTCGGCGATACGCTGCTGGTGGTCACCGCATTGGGTCCCGCGCGTGGATTTCTCAAGGCGCAGGAGTATGTCGAGTTCAACGCCCTGGTCTCGACCCACGGTGTCGCGCTCCAGCCGCTCGCCGACGACGTGGCGGCCGAACTCGGTCCCGACAAGATCGTCGTCACGCGGCCGGGCGGCCTCGTCCTGTCGAGCGCCGGTGCGCGGGCCTCTCCCGCCGTGCCGGGAGCGGAAGGCGCACGGCGCGCGGTCGGCGGCCTGTTCACGCTCGATCCGCAGGCCTGGGGTTTCGACCGCGAGGCGGACTTTCGCGACCGCCAGATGCACCTGATCGCGGCCGCAGCCGCCGCCGAGGACGCGCGGCGCATGCCGGCGCAGCTCGAGCTCGCGCGCTTCTATCTGGCGCGCGACCTGACCGCCGAGGCGAAGGGCGTGCTCGACGTCGCGGCGCTCGACGAGCGCGCCACGCACGACGGCACCGCCGCGGTGCTGCGCGCGGTCGCCAACATCATGCTCGGGCGCGGCAGCGATGCCTTGAAGGACCTGTCGAGCGGCCCGGCCGCCAAGCGCAACGACATCGCGCTGTGGCGCGCGCTCGCGCAGGCGCGCGAGGGGAAATGGGTCGAGGCGCGCGAAGGCTTCCGCACGCTCGATACCGCGACCGCGACGCTGCCGCTCGAAATGCAGCGCTTCGCCTTTCAGGAGGCGGTGCGAGCGGCCGTGGAGGTGCGCGACTTCGGCGCCGCCGCCAGCCTGCTGTCCGAGTTCGAGACGATGGGCTCCGCGCACGAACGCGAGGCCGACCTGATGGTGCTCAAGGGGCGCGTGATGGAAGGGCTCGGCCGTCTTGCCGAGGCGCTCACCTTCTATCGCGCTGCCGCGGCATCGGCCGACCGGCCGGCCGCGGTGCGCGGACAGTTGCGCGAGATCGCGCTGCGCCAGCAGATCGGTGACATGAAGCGCGACGAAGCGACGGCGGCGCTCGAATCGCTCACCACGGCGTGGCGCGGCGATGCGACCGAAGCCGAAGCGCTGCAACTGCTCGGCCGGATGTACGCGGAAGACGGGCGCTATCGCGACGCGTTCCAGGTGATGCGCACCGCGCTCACGGCCTATCCGCATTCGGAGATGACGCGGCGCATCCAGGACGAGGCGGCGGTGGCGTTCGAGGCGCTGTTTCTCGGCGGCAAGGGCGACGCGATGCCGCCGATCGATGCGCTCAGCCTGTTCTACGATTTCCGCGATCTGACGCCGGTCGGGCGGCGCGGCGACGAGATGATCCGGAAGCTCGCCGACCGTCTGGTGTCGGTCGACCTGCTCGATCAGGCCGCCGAGGTGTTGCAGCACCAGGTCGACAATCGCCTGCAGGGCGCGGCGCGCGCGCAGGTCGCGGTCAAGCTGGCGGTGATCTACCTGATGGCGCGCAAGCCCGACCGCGCGATCCAGGCGCTGCGCACCAGCCGCTCGGCCGATCTGCCGAACGAGTTGCGCAACCAGCGCCTGCTGATCGAGGCGCGCGCCCAATCCGACGTCGGACGGCCGGAACTGGCGCTCGAAGTGATCGCGAACCTGCAGGGACGCGAGGTCGAGCGTCTGCGCGCCGACGTGCTGTGGAAGGCGCGGCGCTGGCGCGACGCGGGCGAGCAGATCGAGAAGCTGTACGGCGAGCGCTGGCGCGATTTCGCGCCGCTCTCCGAGGCCGAGCGTGCCGACGTGATGCGCGCCGCGATCGGCTATGCGCTGGCGGAAGACACGCTCGGCATGGACCGCTTCCGCACCAAGTACATGGCGAAGATGGCCGAAGGCCCGGATCGCCGCGCCTTCGAGGTCGTGACCGCGCCGTTCAGCAGCAACGCGCCGGAGTTTGCCGACATCGCGCGCGTGATCGCGGCAGCCGATACGCTGGACGCGTTCCTGCGCGACATCCGGGCCAAGTTCCCCGATACGACCGGGCCGGCGCCGACGCCGGCGGCCGCACCCGAACGCGGGGCGTCGGCAGGAGCCGGACGGGCGGGGTAGGCGGCCCAATGAGCGATGGCATCCATTGCTATAACTCAGGATAAGGCATATTTTTGAGCTATAGACGGTAGATCTATAACTCATGATTTGGAATTGGCAGCGCGCCGGATGGCCTCAATTCACCTGCGACCCCGCCGCCATGGAGCCGCTGGAGCGGAGGTTCCTGCTGGGTTCCGGTGAGTTCTTCGGGGTCTTCAAACATATCGGCCCGGACGACCGGAACGCGCTCACGATCGAACTGCTCAGCGAAGAAGCCCTGAAGACGTCAGAAATCGAAGGTGAGCTGCTCAACCGCGACAGTGTCCAGTCGTCGTTGCGGCATCAATTCGGATTGGGGCCTGACGAAGATCGATCTCCACCGGCTGAGCGTGGCATCGCCGAAATGATGGCCAGCCTCTACACGGGCTTCGCAGCTCCACTGACCCACGAAACGCTACATGCGTGGCACGCCATGCTGATGAAAGGGCAGCATGGCATTCGCGTCATCGGCGGCTATCGCACGCACGCCGACCCCATGCGCGTCGTTTCCGGCAGGATCGACGATCCGAAAGTTCATTTCGAAGCCCCTCCGTCATCCCGGATGCAAGAGGAGATGAATGCGCTTCTCCAATGGTTCAACAACACTGCACCCGGTGGAAGCAAAGCGCTCCCTGCGCTGACCCGCGCGGCAATTGCCCATCTCTATTTCGTCAGCGTTCATCCATTCGAGGACGGCAATGGCCGCATTGGGCGGGCGGTCGCGGAAAAATCTCTCGCGCAGAATCTGGGGCAGCCGAGCCTTATCGCGCTGGCTTATACGATAGAGCGAGCGCGCAAGGCGTACTACGCCGCGCTCGCGGACAACAACAGGGAACTGGAGATCACGCAGTGGACGACCTATTTCGGCAAGACGGTCATCGAGGCGCAGCGTAACACGATCAAGCGTGTCGATTTTCTGGTCGCAAAGACGAAGCTGTACGAGAGCGTGCGCGGTAAACTGAATGAACGGCAGGACAAAGTGTTAGCCCGCATGTTCCGTGAGGGGATCGACGGTTTCAAAGGCGGGCTTAGCGCAGAAAACTATATCAGCATCACAGGAACGTCGCGCGCGACGGCCACGCGAGACTTGCAGGACCTCGTTGTCATGGGCGCCTTAAAGAGAACAGGCGAACTCCGGCACACACGGTATCAGCTGAACATTCCTGCACGCCAAGCCGCAGGCTCGACGGAGCCGTGACATCGGCATCTTCGCGTGTTGCTCCTATCGGTACGCCCGCACGAAGAACGCCGCCGTGATCGCCACGGCGACGGCGAGCGTGATGATCCGCACCACGGTGGCGGGCAGGCGCTTGCCGATATGCGCGCCGCCGTAGCCGCCGACGATGGCGCCCGCACCGAGGACCAGCGTCTGCAGCCACCACACCGCCCCGAGCACGATGAAGGTGAGCACCGCGATCGTGTTCGCGGCCGTCACCAGCACCATGCGGGTCGGATTGAGGAGCTTGATGTCGGCGGTCGTGACGAGGCTCCAGGCCGCCAGCATCATCAAGCCGACCGCGCCGCCGAAATAGCCGCCATAGATCCCGAGCATGAACTGGATCACCCAGATGGCGGCGGGGCCGGCCACGAAGCGCGCGCGCAACGCGGCGCCGAGGCGCGGGCCGAAGGTGAGCGTGACGGTCGCGGCGAGCAGCAGCCATGGCAGCACGCGGTCGAACACGGAGGAGGGCGTCCACAGCAGCAGCAGCGCGCCGGCAAGGCCGCCGGTCAGCGTTGCGATCAGCGAGGGGACGATCGGCAGCCCTTCGACGCGCGTGAGCCCGTCGCGATAGACCCAGGCGCTCGCGGCGCCGCCGGGATAGAGCGCGACCGTGCTCGATGCGTTGGCCGCCACCGACGGCAGGCCGGCGGCGATCATCGCCGGCAGGCTGACGAAGCTCCCGCCGCCGGTGAGCGCATTCATCGCGCCGGCGATGAAGCCAGCCCCGGCCAGCATCAGGAGCGTTTCCATCCGCACCGTGATGCCTGCAGAGGCGCGGCGAAGCAATTCCCCTTTGCGACAGGGTGGCTTCGCGCGCCGCGAAGGGCTAAGCCACCGCGGAGCTGCAGGAGCCATGGAATGCGCATCGTCGATATCCGCGAAGTGACCGCGCCGATCGCCTCGTCGATCGCCAACGCCTATATCGATTTCTCGAAAATGACGCTGTCGCTGGTCGCGGTCGTGACCGACGTGAAGCGCGACGGCCGCACCGTGGTCGGCTACGGCTTCAACTCGAATGGCCGCTACGGGCAGGGCGGGCTGATCCGCGAGCGCTTCGCGCCGCGGCTGAAGGAAGCCGATCCGAAATCGCTCGTGAACGACGCCGGCGACAATCTCGATCCCGACCGCATCTGGGCCGCACTGATGAAGAACGAGAAGCCGGGCGGCCACGGCGAGCGCTCGGTCGCGGTCGGCACCATCGACATGGCGGTGTGGGACGCGGTCGCCAAGATCGCCGGCAAGCCGCTGTTCCGGCTGCTCGCCGAGCGCCACGGCCTAAAAGCCAATCCGCGCGTGTTCGTCTATGCGGCCGGCGGCTACTATTACCCGGGCAAAGACCTGTCGGCGCTGCGCGGCGAAATGCGCGGCTATCTCGATCGCGGCTACA
>DATEKY010000357.1:0-2938 GCA_035277225.1 Xanthobacteraceae bacterium | reverse complement strand
TCACCAGCGGCGGCGGCGCCGACGAGAGCAGCGTGTAGCCGTCGGGTGCCGATCGATAGACGAATTCGGCGCCGATGTTGCCGGCAGCGCCGGTGCGGTTTTCGATCACGACCGGCTGGCCCCACTTGCGCGACAACCAATCAGAAACGAGCCGCGGCACCGCATCGGCCGTGCCGCCGGCCGGAACCGGGACGACGATCTTGACCGGACGGCTCGGGAAATCCTGCGCAAGAGCTGGCCACGCTAGCAGCGCGAGCCCGAGCGCGCCGATGCGAACGAGCGTATGTGCGTGCATGGATCCCTGGCCCTTCGCGCTGTTCCCTGATGCGATGGTATCCCAGTGACGCAACTCATGCGATGGTGGCACCCATGACGGGGCTTAATGTCGCGATTATCGGCGGCGGGATCGGCGGCCTGTTCGCCGCCAACGCGCTGATCGCGCACGGTTTGCCCGTGTCGGTCTACGAGCAGGCGGCCGCGCTCGGCGAGATCGGCGCCGGCGTGTTCCTGACGCCGAACAGCGTGCGCCATCTGCAGCGGATCGGACTTTACCCGGCGGTCGAGAAAGCCGGCGCACGGGTCGGAAAAGACTCGCGTTATTTCCGCCACGACGGCGCGCCGATCGCGCCGGTCCAGGTGACGGACTCCGCCGGCTGGAACGCGACGTTTGGCATGCATCGCGCCGACCTCGTCGCACTGCTCGCCGCCGCCTTGCCGGCCGGCGTCGTACATACCGGACACCGCTGCACCGGCTTCGCGCAGGATGACGACGTCGCGCGCGTAACGTTCGCCGATGGCGCGACAGCCGAGGCCGACATCGTCATCGCGGCCGACGGCATCCACTCCGAGCTTCGCCCTTACGTGTTTCCGCCCTCGCGGCCGGTGTTCCACGGCTCCGTCGCCTATCGCGGGCTGGTGCCGCACGAGCGCATTCCGCATTGGCCGGTCGAGCGCTGGCAGATGTGGCTCGGCACGGGAAAACACTTCCTTGCCTTTCCGGTGCGCGCCGGACGGATGATCAATTATGTCGGGTTCGTGCCCGCCGACCAGGAGATGAAAGAGTCGTGGTCGGCGCCCGGCGATCCGGACGTGCTGCGCCGCGAGTTCGCCGGCTGGGACCCGCGGATCGCGGAGGTGCTGCGCCACGTGGAGACGACGTTCCGCTGGGCGCTGTACGACCGCGAGCCGCTGCCGACCTGGACCAACGGACGGCTGAGCCTGCTCGGCGATGCGGCGCATCCGATGCTGCCGCATCTTGGCCAGGGCGCGAACCAGTCGATCGAGGACGGCATGGCGCTCGCGACGATCCTCGCGCGCACCGACCGCACAACCGCACCCGCGGCCTTGCTCGTCTACGAGCGGCTGCGCCGCGAACGGGTCGCGCAGGTGCAGCGCGGCGCGCGCCAGAACGGGATGCGCTACGATTCGGCCTATTCGGATCTCGGCGTGCGCGACGCCGAGATCGCCGCCCACGCGGCGTTCCGGCGGACGCTCTATGATCACGACGTGGTGCCGGACGCGCAGGTGGCGGCTGCGGCGCTAGGGTGAGAACACCAGCGCGCCGAGAACCAGCGCCATCTCGCCGACGATCACGCCGGCGAGCACCGAGCGGCGGATCAGCACGAAGGCCAGAAATCCGATCATTACGGCGGCAAGCCGCACCGGCATCGGCACGCTCGCGAGCACGCCGGGCGCGAAGATCGTGAGCTTGGCGATGACGCCGGCAAGGATCGCGGTCGCGACCGCCCTCACCCACACCAGGATCTCGGTGCCCTCGTCGAGCCCGCGCGCGAAGACGACGCCGAGCCAGCGCCACATCTCGTTCGGCAGGAAGCCGACCAGCACCAGCGCCAGCCAGGTGGTGAGCTCGCTCGACAACACGCTCATTGCAGCGCCTCGCGCACGCGATGCACCATGTAGGCCGCGGTGCCGGCCGCAACGCCGCTCCACATCAGGTCGAGTCCGACCTGCCAGTAGGCAAACAGCGGGCCGAGGATCAGCCCGAGCGCGAGCGCCAAGCGATCCACCAGCATGGTGGCGTTGCGCAGCGTCGACATCAGGAAGGCGAGTGGCGTGAGAAAAAGAAGCGCTGCGCTCATCAGCGGCGGCAGCTTCGCCGCGAGATAGAAGCCGGTGATGGTCGCTGCGGTGGCGACGACGCTGTAGCCGCTGCCGAGCCCGTTGCAGAACGCGATGCGGTTCTCGCGCGGCACCTTCGGCAGCAGGCGCATCGCCTCGACCCACAGGCTGACCGCGGTGAAATGCGCCGGCAGCACCAGCTTCCAGGCGCGCGCGTCCGGCCGCTTGATCATCGGCAGCATCGCGACCACCATCGGCAGCAGCCGCACCGCCGAGAGCCCGACCGCGACGGCGATTTCGATGAAGCTCGCGCCGGCGCCGAGCGCCGAGACCAGGATCACCTGCGCGGGGCCGGCCCACACCAGCAGCGTGCACACCACCGTCCAGGCGAGCGAGAAGCCGAAATCGTGCCCGAGCGCGCCGATGCCGATGTAAGTGCCGAACAGCACATAGGCGAACACCGAGGTCCACGTCGCGTTGAAGCCCGCGCGGTAGGCGGCGAACGTCGATGTCGGGGGATCGGCCGAGGACATGCCGTTCTGTCCCACAGGGCCAAGAGCCACGCAATCGGCGCCCCGCGCGGGGCGCGCATGCGCAGCCCGCGCGCGCGTCAGGCGAGATCGGCCGCCAGGATCGCGATCGGATACGACAGCAGGATCCTGTCGCCCTTCTGTTTCGTCTTCATGCCGAGCCCGTCGTCGGCAAGCGAGTCCGCGAACATCTGGCGGATCACCGGAATGTCGCCGGGCGCCGGGAACGAGGTCGCGAGCAGGCCTTCAAGCTCGGCGCGCACGTCGTAAAAGGTCTCGCGCGGCGCCGGCAGGCCGGCCTGCGCGAACAGGCCGCGCAACTCGGCGAG
>DATEKY010000356.1:0-3324 GCA_035277225.1 Xanthobacteraceae bacterium | reverse complement strand
CTCCATACCTTGAGGCCCGCGCAGGCGATGCCCTCGCGCCGGCTGTAGAAGTCGGCGCCGATCGGGCGGATCGGCGAGAGGCTTTCGATCAGCCGGATGTCCACGACCGCGACCGGCGGCGCGTAGGATTCGCGATAGCCGGCCGGGAACGCCTCGCGATAGCGCCGCGTGAGCTGCTGCGCCTTGACGGCGTCGTGCACCAGAGTGAGCGACTCGGCGAGCGCGTCGGTCCAGGTCCGCACGATCTGCTCGATCGCGCTTTCCAGCACGGCGCGGTCCGGATTGGGCGTCTCGCCCGCAAGGCGCGCGATGATGAAGTGCACGCGCGCCAGCAGCCCTTCGGGAAACGACGGATAGAACGCCGAGACGCGCCCGTTATAGGCGCTCGCCAGATAGCGGCCGATCGCAATGCGAATCGCCGAGTCGTAACGGTCGCGCGGCACGTACACCATCACCGACACGAAGCGGTCGAAGCGATCGCGCCGCGGCAGCACGCGCACGCGCGGCCGTTCGTCGAGATGCATGATGGCGAGCGCGAAGCCGTAGAGCGTGTCCTCGTCGACCTGGAACAGCTCGTCGCGCGAGTAGTTCTCCAGCACGGCGGCGAGCGCCTTGCCGGAATGGCTGTCCGGATCGAAGCCGGAGCGACGCATCAACGCGTCGACCTTGCGCCGCAGGTAGGGGATCTGGCGGGTCGGCCGCGTATAGGCGGTCGAGGTGAACAGCCCGACGATGCGGAACTCGCCGACCAGGTTGCCTTCCTGGTCGAAGCGCTTCACGCCGATATAGTCCATGTGCACGCGCCGGTGCACGCGCGAGCGCACATTCGCCTTGGTGATGATCAACGGCCGCGGCTCGCGCAGGAACTCCATGATCTCCGGCGTGATCGAGACGAGCTCGTTGCCGCGGCGCAGCACGTGCACGTCGGGCGAGCGCAGGATGCCGAGCCCGCTTTCCGGGATCACCGTGTAGCCGCGCTCGTCGCCGGTCATGGCGTATTCGCGCACGCCGAGGAACGTGAAGTTGTTGGCGACCAGCCATTCGAGGAACTGGGTCGCCTCGGCGATCTCGTCCACCGGCAGCGGCGGGGGGTTGTTCTTGATCGAGACGATCAGCTCGCCGACGCGCGCCAGCATCGGCCGCCAGTCGGCGACGCACAGCCGCACATCGTCGAGCACCGCGCCGATCGCCTTGACGATCTGCTCCTGGCGCGCCGCGTCCTCGACGCGCTCGACGTGGATATGGATGAAGCTCTCGCGCCGCGCGGTGCCGACCGCCGGGCCGTCGCCGCGGAAGCCGATCAGCGCACCGGTATGGTCGCGCTCGACGGTGAGGATCGGATGCAGCACCAGGCGGACGTCGAGCCCCTGCTCGGTCAATTCGCCCATCACCGAGTCGAGCAGGAACGGCATGTCGCTGTTGATGATCTCGATGATCGAGACCGTCTTGACGCGCTCGGCGCCCATCGGGCCCGGCCGCGCCTCGAAGCGCACCTTGGGCATCGCGGCCTTGCGCTCCTGCAGGAACAGCCAGGCGGCCTCGGCGAGGTCGGCAAGTTCGCGCGGCTCGTAGCGCACCAGGTCCTCGGGCGTCGCACCCGCGAACAGCACGTTGACGAAGCTTTCGGGGATTCCCCCGCGCAGGCCCTTCAGGATCGTGCCGGCCTGCTCGATCAGCCGGCGCGCAGCGCGTTCCTCGTCGCTGCCGAATTGCGGCTGCACGTTCATGCTGTTCTCCCCGGCCGATGAGGATGTGCGTTGTGAACGAGTCTCTCCGATCCGCATAGCGGCGTCGAGGGCAAAGGCGGTCGCGGCGATTTCGCTTGGGCTCCCGAACGGGTAGGCTGCGGATCGGCAGAGGTTGCCGAAGGAGTTTCATCGTGGCGAAAAAGTCGAGTAAATCCAACGTATTGCCCTATACGCCGAAAAAGCCCGCAGCCGCCGCCGGCAAGCCGGCATCTTCCGATACCGGCGTGCCACGGCAGGATGACGCCCGTGTGATGGCGCTCGACCTCGCCCCCGGGCAGCTCTCGCCCGCGATGGAGGCCTATTTCAAGAAGTGCGAGGAGAAGCTCGGCTTCGTGCCGAACGTGCTGCTCGCCTATGCGTTCGACAACGCCAAGCTCGAGGCCTTCGCGGCCTTCTACAACGACCTGATGCTTGCGCCTTCAGGCCTCTCCAAGCTCGAGCGCGAGATGATCGCGGTCGTCGTGTCGGCGCAGAACCGCTGCTACTACTGCCTCACCGCGCACGGCGCCGCGGTGCGCACCTATTCGGGCGACCCGGTGCTCGGCGAGAAGATGGTGATGAACTATCGCACCGCGAAGCTGACCAGGAAGCAGCGCGCGATGCTCGACTTCGCGGTGAAGATGACGGTGGAGTCCCACGCCATCGAGGACGAGGACCGCGACGCGCTGCGCCGCGTGGGCTTCTCGGATCGCGACATCTTCGATATCGCGGCGGTGGCGGGCTTCTTCAACATGTCGAACCGCGTCGCGAGCGCGACCGACATGCGGCCGAACGCGGTCTATCACGGGCAGGGGCGGTAGAGCTTCGTAACGCCGCCCCTCATCCTGAGGCGCCGCGCCTTAAGCGCGTTTACGCGCGTCTGCGACGCGCTATGGCGCGGCCTCGAAGGATGGCCGCATACACCGAGCAAGCGCCCTTAAATCTCCACCAGCTTGTCGGCGATCTCGTCCGGGTTGACGCTGCCCGGCGCGGCCGGAAAGTGCGCGGCCAGCACCGTGCCGCACTGCTCGATCGCCGCGATGAAGCCATCGGCCGGACGGCCGTCCTTGATCGCCGCAATGAGCGAGGCGACCGCCTGGTCCCACACCTCCTGCGTCACCTTCGCGTTGATGCCGCCGTCGGCGACGATCTCGACATAGCGTTCGGCGGCCGCCGCAAAGATGAGAACGCCGGTGCGCCCTTCGGTCTTGTGCAGCCCTTGCGCCAGGAACTGCCGCATCGCCGCCGCATGCGCGCGCTCGCGTTTCGTGCGCCGCGGCACGACCATGAAGCGGATCGCCCGCCGCGACAGTCCGGCCGCGACCAGCACGAACACGATCAGCTGAATGACGTAGACCGTCCTGGCTTCCCATGCGGTCAGCGCGATCAGCGGCAGCGGAACGATCAGCGCGAGTGCCGCCGCCCACGCGATCGGCACGAGGCGGTAGTTGCCCGCGTTCTGCGCCAGCACGCAGAAGATCTCGCCCGAGGTCTTGGTCTCGGCGGTTCTGATCGCGTCCGCGATCCGCGTCTTGTCTGCATCGGAGATCATCTAAGCCCTCTCAATAATCACCCGAGGAACCGCCGCCGCCGGACG
>DATEKY010000355.1:0-3149 GCA_035277225.1 Xanthobacteraceae bacterium | reverse complement strand
GGGGTTGGGGGTGGGGGTCGAGAGACTCAGCCGACTCTCGCGACCCCCACCCCGACCGCCTTCGGCGGTCGACCCTCCCCGCAAGGGGGAGGGTAAGACACCGAGCCTGTGGCGCCCGCTTCTGCTCAATCAATCACACCTAAATCTTCACCAGCGGCAGCTCGCGCAGCGAGGCGACCTCTTCGAGATTGTTCAGCTTCGTAAACAGCGCCTCGGCCTGCTTCCGCCCGAGCCGGCTCTCGGTGCAGTCGAGAAACTTCTCGCGCAGCTCGGCGTCGGTCAGCGGCTTCTGCCAGTGCCCCTTCGGCCGCACCACCGGCGCGTGGTCGAGCTTCTCGCCGCTCTTCAGGCGGATGCTGACGCGGTCGTCGGGCGCGAACGGCGGCATGTCGGCAAGCCGCTCGTTGGTGGTCGAGCGCTTCACCTTGCGCATCGTGTCGATGATGTCGTCGCGACGCACGAAGCCGTCGTCGAGCTCCTTCAGCCCCACCTTGCGCGCGACCAGCGCCGAGGCGACCGCGAACTCGATCGAGAATTTCGCCTCCAGCGCGGTCTTCGGCTCGCGATTGCGCAGCATCAGGTCCTGCGCGTCGCCGATGCGCACATGGATCTCGTCGATCGCCTGCGGATCGAGATCGTGCTCGGCCGCGAGATCGAGCACCGCGTCGATCGAGCGATGCGTGGCGTAACACATCGGGTAGCGCTTGATGTTGATGCCCATCTTTTCCAGCCGCCACGCGCTACCGAGGCCCCAGTCGCCGCGCGCGACTGCGGGATTTCCCGAATCCGAGTGCGCGTGCATGAAGCCGGCCCGGTGCTCGAGCACGTCGGGCGACGCCGTGAAGCCGGATTTGGCGAGCCGCGCCGCGAGCACGCCGGACTGCGCGGTGCGCCCGGCATGCAGCGACTTGGTCATGGTGCCGAAATTCGCGACCGTCCCGGCGGCGAGCGAGGCCGCGATCGCGATCGCGTTGGTGGTCTGGTCGGCGTTCAGATGATTGAGCCGCGCGCAGGCGGCCGCCGCCGACAGCGTTCCCCAGATCGCGGTCGGGTGGAAGCCGCGCTCATGCAGCGCGCCGGGCTCGAGTTCCTGCAGCAGCGCCCAGACTTCGTAGCCGGCCACGTAGGCCGCGAGCGCCTCTTCGCCGCTCGAGCCCAAGGTCCAGCCCTCGGCGAGGATCGCCGGCGTGATCGCGGCACTCGGATGCCCGTCGATCGCGACGTCGTCGTAGTCGAGCACATGCGCCGCCACGCCGTTGACCAGCGCGGCGTCCGGCGCCGACAGGTTGCGCCCGCCCGGGATTTCCGGCGCGCCATCGTTCGTGGTGGAGGCCGGCACGATCTGCGCGACGAGGCGCACCGCCTCCTCGTCCGCGCCTGCGATCATGGTCCCGACGCAGTCGAGCATGCCGATGCGCGCCCCGAAACTGGCCCGCGCCGGCACGGCACGCGGCTCCATCGCGGCGACGAACTTGGCGATGTCGGAGGTCAGCGCAGTCATGTGGGCTCCCTTTGTGTTCTTCTCTGCCTTCGGCGGCACTATGCGGCATTCCAAGCCTTGACGGCCAGAGCGTTGGAAAAGTAACGTGGAGCCAAGTGTCGACACAATGGCCGAAACGGTCTGGCGGCAATGCGGCGGGGCGCCGGGGGAAACGGATGCGACGATGCGGAGGCGGCGCGCGTGACGGTTCGGGCGTGACAGCCAAAATTCCTGATTTCGCCGGACCATCGCCACAACCGCCCAACTTTTCCGCTATCTGACTGCGCACGCATGCGCTTACACTCGCGGCGCACGCCGGGCGCGCCTCCGACACCAAGGCTGCCGGGACGATTGTCGCCATTTGCCGTTACGACCCGCGTTCAAGAGGTCGGCCGGTGCCCAAGGACAAGGTGACGGATGGATGAGCTGAAGTGGCTTCTCGTCGACTTCTTCCAGGCCATGGCTGCGGGCCTGCTGGTCGGCGGAACCTATGGGCTGATGTGCGTCGGCCTCGGCATCATCTTCGGCGTGATGCGCGTCGTGAACTTCGCCCACGGCGACTTCATGATGCTCGGCATGTACGCGGCGTTCTACCTGGTGACCGGGTTCGGCGTGTTCGCGTTCCTCGGGCCCTATGTGGCGCCGATCGTCGGCGCGCTCGCGGCCGGGCCGATCGTGTTCGTCATCGGCTGGCTGCTGCACAAGTACCTGATCGCGCAGGTCACCGGCGCGCGCGTGATGTCGGCGGAAGCCGAAGGGCACTACGCGCAGATCATCCTCACGCTCGGCATCGCGCTGGTGCTGGCGAACGGCGGCCTGATCCTGTTCGGCTCTACGCCGGTCTCGGTGCAGACCCCGCTGTCGCGCGAATCCTGGGAGATCGGGCTGATCTTCCTCAACCAGGCGCGCACCATCGCCTTCATCATCGCGGGGCTGTGCGCGATCGGGCTCTACTTCTTCCTCACCCGCACGCCGCTCGGCAAGGCGCTGCGCGCTGCAGCCGATAATCCGGTCGCGGCGGCTTATGTCGGCATCGACGTCGACCGCTCGCATCGCATCGCGTTCGGGCTCGGCGTCGGCATCACGGCGGTCGCGGGTGGGCTGATCGCGATCTCGCAGTCCTTCCAGCCCTACATCGGGTTCGACTTCGTCATCGTGATGTATGCCGGCGTGGTGCTCGGCGGCATGGGATCGATCCTCGGCGCGTTCTGGGGCGGGCTGACCATCGGGCTGGTGCAGCAGATGTCGACCCTGGTGCTGCCCTATCAGCTGCAGAACACCGCGATCTTCGTGGTCTTCCTCATCATCGTGTTCTTCCGGCCGCAGGGAATGTTCGGCCGCGTCTGGGAGCGCACGTGATGAAGCGGCAGTCCCTCCTGCGGCAATACGCGGCGATCGCGATCTTCGCGGTGGCGTTCCTGGCGATCGGCTTCCTGGTCCGCAATTCCTACTACCAGCTGATGATGACGCTGGTGCTGATCTGGGCCACGATGGGGCTCGGCTGGAACATGCTGTCCGGCTACTCGGGCCTGATCTCGTTCGGCCACGCCGCCTTCTTCGGGCTCGGCGCCTACACCGTCACCATCGCGTTCGTGAAGTTCGGCATCACGCCGTGGATCGGCGTTCCGCTCGGCACCATCGTCGGCATGATCGCCGGCGTGCTGATCGG
>DATEKY010000354.1:0-3335 GCA_035277225.1 Xanthobacteraceae bacterium | reverse complement strand
AGCAATGGGTCGCGAAGTACGGCGGCAAGAGCGCCAAGACCCCGAAGGAGGCCGCGGCCGGCCAGGATTTCGTCATGGCCTGCGTCGGCAACGACCATGACCTGCGCGAGGTCATGCTCGGCGAAAACGGCGCCTATCACGGGATCGCCAAGGGCGCCGTCATGGTCGACCACACCACCGCGTCCGCCGAGATCGCGCGCGAGCTCCACGCCGAGGCGAAGAAGCGCGGCTTCGATTTCATCGACGCGCCGGTGTCGGGCGGCGAGGCTGGTGCGCAGAACGGCGTGCTCACCGTGATGTGCGGCGGCGATGCCGAGCCCTACGGCCGCGCCGAGAAGGTGATCGCCGCCTATGCGCGCATGTGCAAGCTGCTCGGCCCCGCGGGCTCGGGCCAGCTCACCAAGATGGTGAACCAGATCTGCATCGCAGGCATCGTGCAGGGCCTGTCGGAAGGCGTTCATTTCGCCAAGAAGGCCGGCCTCGACGTCGAGGCGGTGATCGAGACGATCTCCAAGGGCGCGGCGCAGTCGTGGCAGATGGAGAACCGCTACAAGACCATGAACGCCGGCAAGTACGACTTCGGCTTCGCGGTCGACTGGATGCGCAAGGACCTGTCGATCTCGCTCGCCGAGGCGCGCCGCTCCGGCGCGCATCTCCCCGTGGCCGCCCTGGTCGATCAGTTCTATTCGGAAGTGCAGAAGATGGGCGGCGGGCGCTGGGACACGTCGAGTCTTTTGGCGCGGCTGGAAAGGTAGCCATGGACTGGCTGCGCAAGATCGCCTTCGTCGAGGAGCGCGTGCTCGGCGACGGAGCCAAAGTGGTCGCGACGCCGATCACGCGCGTCGCCGGCATCGCGGTGATCAAAAACCCGTTCGCCGGACGGGGCTATGTCGAGGATCTCTCATCGCTGTTCGACGTCGGCGCGATGCTCGGCGATACGATCATGCCGGACGTGGTGCGGCGGCTCGCCCACCCGGCGGTAAGTTATGGCAAGGCGGCGATCGTCGGCGTCGCCGGCGACTTCGAGCACGGCGGCGCGCTGATCCATCCCAAGCTCGGCAAGCCGATGCGCGCGGCGG
Organism: Xanthobacteraceae bacterium; assembly: GCA_035277225.1. Taxonomy (GTDB): domain Bacteria; phylum Pseudomonadota; class Alphaproteobacteria; order Rhizobiales; family Xanthobacteraceae; genus PALSA-894. The sequence continues at coordinate 2,256 of DATEKY010000354.1, read as the reverse complement.
TCGGCGGCGGCGAGGCGATCATCTCGTCGAACGTGAAGGTCGCGCCCGCCGGGACCGCAATCGACGTGCCACTCGCGCACAAGGACGACATCTGGTCGTTCGACCATTTCGACACCATGACCGTCATGGTGCCGGACGCGCCGCGCCCGGACGAGATCGTGGTGATCATGATTGCGGCGGACGGCGGGCGGGCGGCCCCGCGCGTCGGCAAGGGACGCGTGCTGTAGGGCGCCGTTTGCGTTATGCTAGGCTTCGCGCGCGCTGGAATCGGCGCGTCAGGGAGGACACGTCATGGCCAAAGGTCAGATGCGCAGCAACAAGGAAAAGAAGAAACCGAAGGCGGAGCACAACAAGAAGCAGAAGGGCTCGATGGTCGCGGGCGGCCAGGGCAAGCCCACGTTCGCGCCGGCCGGGAAGAAGTAACTCAACCCTTGTCCTGAGGAGCCCGCCGAACCTTTGCGTAGGCGGGCGTCTCGAAGGACGGCAACACACACCGAGCTTGCGGCCATCCTTCGAGACGCCCGCGACGCTCCCGCGTCGCAGGCTCCTCAGGATGAAGGCCAGTGTTATTCAGCGCATGCTGCGCCACGGATCGAATTTCTGGTCCGGCACGTTATCGACCGCGGACTTGTAGGCCCTGTCCTCGGCCTTCTTGGCGGCTGCGCGCATCGCGGCCTCGCCCTCGCTCTGCTTCTGCTTGGGCTTCTCCGAGATCGAGGGTATCTGCGCGCCTGACGGCGTCGCATGCAGCGCAAGAGCGGTGATCATCAATGCAGCGATGACGGCCGCAAGAATTGCTCTCATCCCTAACCTCCCTGGCTCGCCCTCACCGCCCCTTATAGCGCGGGGCGCGCTTCTCGCGGAAGGCCGCGACGCCTTCGCGCGCGTCCTCGCTCGCACCCGCCCTGCGCTGCAGGTTGGCTTCGAGCGCGAGCTGGGTCTTGAGATCGTTTGCTTCACTTGACCGCGCGGCCTCCTTGATCAGGCGGTAGGTCATCGCCGGGCCGGCGGCGAAGCGGCGCGCACAGGCTGCCACCTCGTCGCGGAACACCGCATCGTCGAACACCTTGTAGACCAGCCCCATGCGTTCCAGTTCGCCGGCAGGAATCTGGTCGGCGGTCAGCATCAGCGCGAGCGCACGCTTGGCGCCGACAATGCGCGGCAGCGACCAGGTGCCGCCGGCGTCTGGCACCAGCGCAATTTTCGCGAACGCCTCCTGCAGATAGGCCGAGCGGGCTGCCAGCAGGATATCGCAAGCGAGCGCGATGTTGGCGGAGGCGCCGACCGTCGGACCGTTGAGCGCCGCGATCGTCACCTTGGGGAACCCATAGATGCGCTCGACCAGCGGATTGTAGTCGCGCTCGAGCCGCGCGCCGAAATCGGTCTTGCCGTCCGGCCCGGGCAGGCGGTCTTCCGTGAGGTCCTGCCCCGCCGAGAAGGCGCGCCCCTCCCCGGTCAGCACCACGCAACGCACCGCCGCGTCGCTCTCGGCGGCATCGAGCGCGGCGCGCAACTCGGCATGCATCGCGCTGGTGAACGCGTTGAGCCGTTCGGGGCGCGCAAGCGTGATGGTCGCAACGCCTTCGGCTGTCGCGGTGCGGATGGCGGTGAATGACATGCGTGCAGTCTCCCGGTCTTGAGCCGGAAGACTAGCACGAGGCGTGCAACGCGACCCTCAAGGCACGCAGGGTGGCCTGTTGCCGACAAGCGCGCACTTCGGCAGTGCTGGACCTTTCTGCACGTTCGGTGGTGGCCCCGCGAACCCGGGCTGCCGCTGCTGCTGTTGCTGCTGGATTTGCTGCTGCCGGATCTGCTGCTGCTGAATCTGCTGCTGCTGCTGGATTTGCTGCTGGCGGATTTGCTGTTGCTGCTGAATCTGCTGCTGCTGAATCTGCTGCTGCTGGATCTGTTGCTGGCGGATTTGCTGTTGCTGCTGAATCTGCTGCTGCTGGATCTGTTGCTGGCGGATTTGCTGCTGCTGCTGAATCTGCTGCTGCTGGATCTGCGGCGGTGCCGCACCGACGCCGGTGCCGGGCTTCTGCCACGCCTTCGGCGGCCCCTGGAATCCGGGCGGCGGTCCGGCCGGCGGCTGATTGACGACCGCGGGTCCCTTCTGAATTTGCGGCGGTGGCCCCTTGAAGCCCGGCGGCGGACCTTTGAAGCCGGGCGGCGGACCACCCGCCGGCGGTTGATTGACCACTGCGGGACCCTTCTGGAATTGCTGCTGGCCCTTGAAGCCGGGTGGCGGACCGGGAG
>DATEKY010000353.1:0-3483 GCA_035277225.1 Xanthobacteraceae bacterium | reverse complement strand
GCTGACCTTCGACCTGAACGTCTCGATGGAGACCCTGCTGGCGAACAGCGCCGTGCAGGGCTTCGCGGTCGGCACGGTGTGGGTGCCGATGACGATGGTGGCGTTCGATACCTTGGCGGCGAAGGACCGTGCCGAGGCGTCCTCGGTGTTTCATCTCTTGCGCAATATCGGATCGAGCTTCTTCATCTCGCTCTCGATCGCCGAGATCGTGCGCACCACCGGCGCCAATTACAGCCGCATGACCGAGATGATCACGCCCTACAATCCGGCGCTGACGCTACCATCGGCGACCGGCGCGTGGAATTTCGACACCGTCGCGGGACTTGCCAAGATCGCGAGCGAGATCAACCGACAGGCGGCGATGATCGGCTATCTCAATGCTTTCATGATGTATACGGCGACGTCGGCCTTCGCGGCCGTGCTCGCCTTGATGGCACGGGGGAAGAAGCCAGGTTAGCCGCGTTGAGCTGCGACAGGCTGCCGTGAGCGCAGCGACTCGATCGCGGCTTCGAACGCCGCCACGACGGCGAGCATCTCATCAGTCGTCACCGGAAACGGCGTGCCGAGCTCGATCGCTTCGCCGAACGCTTCGAGCAGCACGCCAAGCGAGTCGGCCGGCGCCAAGGTTTGCGTCTGCGGGGTTCGGCCGTTCGGCGCGACGGTCAGCGTGGTCTCGTCGCGCGCCTCGGCCCAGCCTTTGGTGCCGAACACATGCACGCGCCAGTAAGCCGGCGCGGCGCGCACGCTGGCGAGCTGCCCTGTCCCGCCGTTTGCGAACTGCACCTGCAACGCGATCACGTCGCGCGGATCGGGCGGCGGCTTGCGCTCGAACAGCCGCGCGTAAACCTCGGCGATCGGGCCGCCGAGACTGACCAGCGCGTCGATCAGGTGCAAGCCGGCGCCGGTCAGTCCGCCGCCCGGCGATTCGGCCGGATCGTCGCGCCAGCCGCCGGGCACGACGCGGGTCGAGTGCTCGTTGCAGAAATGCGCCTCGATGTGCAGCACCTCGCCGATCTGTCCGGCGGCGACCACGCGGCGCAACTCCTGCATCGACGGAAAGCAGCGCTTGTTGTTGCCGAGCGCGAACACCACGCCAGCCTCTTCGACGGCCGCGATCGCGCGCTTCGCCTCGGCGAGCGTCAGCGCGAGCGGCTTCTCGCACCAGACCGGCTTGCCCGCCGCCGCCACCGCGGCGATCTGGTCGACATGCAGCGAATGCGGCGTCGCCAGCACAACGGCCTGCACGCGCGGGTCGGCAACCGCATCGGCGAACCCGGTGGACAGTTCGAAGCCGTGCGTGGCCGCGAAGTCACGCACCTGATCGGGCTCTTTGGTCACCCCGCGGATGAAACGCAGCCGCTTGCTTCTGCCCTGGACCGACTGGACGATCCCCTTGCCCCAGCGTCCGAGGCCGATGATGGCTGCGTCGATCATGTGATTCCGGGAGGTACGGGAAGGCGGGCGGTCGTGCCATGATCGCAACCGCAATCACGGGAGACAAGGATGGACATCCAGGAACAACACGATCGCGGGCTGGCGCTGCGCACCGAGCTGTTCGGGCGCGACGCCGTCGAGAAGCGCTCGAGCGCGTTCGGCGACTTCGGCAAGCCGCTGCAGCACATCATCAACGCCTATGCGTATGGGGACGTGTGGAGCCGCTCGGCGCTGCCGCTTGCCGTGAAGTCGCTCGCGATGATCGCCATGATGGCCGCAGCCGGGCATGCGAACGAACTGCGCGTGCACCTGAAGGGCGCGATCAAGAACGGCTGCAAGGTCGAGGAGATCCAGGAGGTGTTGCTGCTGCTCACCTTGTATTGCGGGATACCGGCCGCGAACGAGGCGCACCGGATTGCCGCCGAGGTGCTGCGCGAAGAGAAGCTGCTGTAATTCACGTTCGCGTGAGAGCGGCATCACGGCGCCTGGCCGAGGCGTATTCTGGTTCGGCAATGCGCCGCACGATGGAGGCGTCCATGCCGAACCCTGTCGATCGCCGCCGGGTCATCCTCGCGAGTTCCGCATTGGCGGCCAGCGCGGCGCTGTCCGCGGCATCTGCCCAGAGCGGGCTCGCCCCCGCAGCCGATCTGCTCGCCGCCACCCGCAGACTGCTCGGGAGCCTCGAGGGCGACCAGCGCAAGGCCGCGTCGTTCGCCTGGGACGGACCCGAGTGGCGCAGCTGGAATTATTTCGGCGCGGCCGGCTACATCAAGCCCGGCCTGCGGCTCGAGCAGATGAATGCCGTGCAGAAGGCGGCCGCGTGGGATCTGCTCGGCGTGCTGTTCTCGCCTGCGGGCCTCGAAAAGACGCGCCACGTGATGCTGCTGCAGGACGTGCTCGCGGCGAGCGGCAACGGCACGGGCCAGCGCTCCTCGCAGCGGTTTTCCTTCGCGATCTACGGTACGCCGGCCGAGCGCGGCGCCTGGGGCTTCCGGCTCGAGGGGCATCATCTCACGCAGTCGATCAGCGTGCGCGACGGGCAGATCGTTTCGGTCACGCCGTCATCGTTCTCGGCGCTGCCCAATCGCATCACCACGGGCAAGCATGCCGGGCTGGTTACGCTGAAGGACGAGGAAGCGCTGGCGCGCCGTCTTGCGGCTGATCTGGCGAAAAAGGCGCGTGTAAAGCAGTCGGAGTCGCCGCTCACCAACATCATGTCCTGGGCGGGCCGCGAACGCGCCAACACCGGCAAGGTCGGCATCCCGGCGGCGGAACTCGGCAGCGCGCAGCGCGATCTGCTGTGGCAGATCGTCGACACCTATTCGGTGATCCACCTGACGCCGGCGTTGGCCGGCGCGCAGAAGGCGCGCGTGCGTGCGGGCGATGCCGACGCGGTGCATTTCGCCTGGTACGGCCCGAACAATCCCGAAAAGGCGTTCGGCTATCGCGTGATCGGCGACGGTTTCGTGATCGAGATGGGATCGGTGGACGAGGCGGCGCAGCACCTGCACACGATCTACCACGACCTCGGCAACGTGCTCGGGCGCGTAGCGTAGGGTCTTCTCAGATTCGGCCGCATGGACGCGTGCCGCGAGCGCGGTACGCGTTACTGCGCCCTCTCCCCTTGAGGGAGAGGGCGTCGCAGGAACATCAGCAACCTCGTTCGGGTGAGGGGTACCCCTCACCCATTCGAGACCGCTGAGATGACGGCGTAGCCCTCTCCCTCAAGGGGCGAGGGCACAAATGCAGCCATCGCGACTCGCGGCGAAAGCTATTCGCAAACGCTCGCTGCATCGCAGCATCGCGGCTGCACGGTGCCCATGCGGTTTTTACCGGTCGCGGGGTAGGCCGGATCGGGTAAGGTCGCCTGCGCCGGATCGATCCGGCAAATCTGTTGACGATGCTCGATCGCCGGACCGAGACCCCACGCAAGCCCGACCATCCGCCTGACGCGCCCGTTTCCGGTGTCGCGCGTTTCGCGATGCTTGCGCCGTTCGCGACGCGCAGCTTCCGTTTCCAGTGGCCGGCCGATCTGCTCACCTCGTGGGC
>DATEKY010000352.1:0-13000 GCA_035277225.1 Xanthobacteraceae bacterium | reverse complement strand
CGCCGCCATCACCAGCACCGGCACCAGCACCACCAGCGCGCCGGTGCCCTCGCCAAAGGAGCGCCACAGCAGCAGCGCGGGCGGCAGCAGGTAGAGCAGCTGCATCAGCGTCTGCGACACGAGCCACGGATCGCGCAACAGCAGCGTCCATTCCTTCTGCCGCAAGGTGCGCGCGGGCGTCCGGCGGCGGAAACCTGCGCGCTGCGCCTGCGGTGTGCCGACCGCCGCGACGCTCGAAGCCGCGATCGCATGGCTGCCGAACCGTGCCGAAAACACCACGATCGCGCCGCCGAGCGTCAGGGCGGCGATGCCCAGCATTGTCGCGAGCGCCGTCAGGTCGCCGAGCGCGGCGCGCGCCGGCCACCAGAACCAGCTGTCGATCTCCGGCACCAGCGCGACCAGCGTGTCGGATTCGAGGAACACCATGCGCGACAGCGTGCCGTGCGACAGGATCGCGGCGACCTGCAGCCCGATGATGAACACGGCGGCGATCACCGCCGCGACGATCTGCGCGACGAAGCGCGTGCGTTTCGGCCCGATCAGACGAAACAGTGCGACCGTCATCGCGACCGCGAGCGCTGTTGCGGTGGCGCCCATCGCGACCACCACGCCATAGGCGCCGAGCCAGCGCACGCCGCCGCGCGCGACCAGCACGTTGATGATCGGTGCGCCGAGCAGCGCCGCCATCAGGATCACCGACAGCGCCATCGCGGCGATGCGCACCGCGAAGATCTTTCGCGCCGACGCGGGAGACGAGAGGATCAGGTCGAGGTCGGCGCGCGCGTAGAACGCGCGCGTCACCGATTCCATCGCCTGCGAGATCAGCAGCGACCAGGCAAGCAGCACGCTGCCGGTGATCACCACCAGCGCGGGCTTCGACGGCGTCGCGCTCTCCTCGACGTAGCGCGCGACGAAATACCAGGCGAGCACATGCGCGAAGATCACGAAGATCGCGACCGCGATCGCCACGACCTTCTCGCGGCCGCGTCGTCCGGCCGTCATCATCGCGAGCCAGTCGCGCCAGGCGAGCCGCAACTCGTGGCCTGCGAACCAGGTGAGCGAACCGGCGGTCATGCCGCCTGCTGCTCGGCGACCAGCGTGAGGAAGGTGTCTTCGAGATTGGTGTGGCCCTGGCCGGCGCGCATGCGCAACTCGTCGATCGTGCCCTCGGCGATCAGCCGCCCGCCCGCGATGATGCCGACGCGGTCGGCCATGCGCTCGGCGACCTCGAGGATATGCGTGGTCATGATCACGGTATCGCCGCCGGCGACGCGTTCGCGCAGCACGCGCTTGACCTGCCGCGCCGAGCCGGCGTCGAGCCCGGTCAGCGGCTCGTCGAGGATGATGACGCGGGGCGCGTGTACCAGCGCGCCGGCGAGCGCCACCTTCTGCCGCATGCCTTTGGAGAAGCCTTCGCAGCGCTCGTGCGCGTGGGGGCCAAGGCCGAGCCAGTCCATCAGCTCGCGTGCGCGTGTCTCGGCGGTGTCCGGATCGAGGCTCCACAGCCCGGCGACGAACTCGAGATATTCATACGGGGTGAGCTTGTCGTAGATCATCGGCTCGTCGGACACCCATGCGACGATGCGCTTCGCCTCCACCGGATCGCTCAGCGCATCGATGCCGCAGATCTCGATGCTGCCGGCGTCCGGCGGCAGCAGGCCGGTCACCATGCGCAAGGTCGTGGTCTTGCCGGCGCCGTTCGGTCCGAGCAGCGAGTAGAACTCGCCCGCCCGCACGGTCAGGTCGAGCCCGGCGACGGCCGGACGGTCGAACGATTTGGCGAGGCCGCGAATGCGAAGGGCAGGGGTCATGGTTAAGGATGTGCTGCGGTTTGGTCGCGGCGAACGTAACGACGAGAGGTTTCGGCGGCGTGAATGTGGGTGGCGGATTCGTTGACAGCGCTGGACGCGGCCTCGATAATCCTATCATGGCTAATGCGCGCCGCACGCGGAAATCCAAAAAATCCTCCCATCGGGGGATTGGATTGTCTGCTGCGCCGGAGCTCTAGCCGCACCCGTAACGCTCAGGACGATCAAACCCCGCCGGTTTCGGACGGGGTCTTTTTGGCTGTGCCCTTTCCTCCGGCTTCCATGAAGGAGAGGACGATGCAACACATTGAAGGACTTTGGCTCCCGCTCATCACGCCGTTCCGCGACGGCGCGCTCGACGAGCGCTCGTTGCGGCGCATCGTGCGCCACTATCTCGGCCAGCCGGTCGACGGGATGATCCTCGCGGCGACGACCGGCGAGGGACTGACGATCGACGAAGACGAAACCGAACGGCTCGCGGCCATCGTCGCGGCCGAGGTCGCCGGCCGCATTCCGCTGTTTCTCGGGCTGTCGGGGAGCGACACGCGCAAGGTCGCCAAGGCGCTCGCGCGCACGGCGCCTTGGCCGGTCGACGGATACCTGATCGCGTGTCCCTATTACACGCGGCCCTCGCAGGCCGGCCTCCATCACCACTTCGCGGCGCTTGCGGGGGAAACCGCGCGGCCGATCATGGTCTACAACATCCCGTACCGCACCGGCGTGAACCTCGCGAACGAGACGCTGCTGCGTCTCGCCGAGCTTGCCAACATCGTGGGCGTCAAGGACTGCTGCGCCGATCAGGTGCAGTCCTTCGACCTGATGCGCGCACGGCCCGACGGTTTCGCGGTGATGACCGGCGAAGATGCCTTGCTCTATGCGGCGCTGACCCAGGGAGCCGATGGCGGCATCCTCGCCGCCGCGCATGTCGAGACCGCGCGCTTCGCGGCGATCCGGCAGACGCTGCTCGCCGGCGATCATCGCGCTGCGTTGCAGGCCTGGCGCGGCCTCGTCGACGTGGCGCGGCTCTTGTTCGCCGAGCCGAGCCCGGCCCCGATCAAGCATTGGCTCGCACGCGCCGGGCTGATCGACAGCCCCGAGGTTCGCGCCCCGATCATGCCGGTCGGCGCCGCGCTTGCCGCAAGGATCGAGCGCGAAATGGAGCAGCGGACCGCACAGGCGGCATGAGTTTTTCGGCGGTAGACAAAGGGGGGCGATTTCGCCGATTGTCCCCCGTCAACCATCTGCCGGAACTCCGCATGACCTTCCCTCGCGCCTCGACCGCGCTCAATCGCTTCACGGTCCTCGATCTCACCCGCGTGCGCGCCGGCCCGACCTGCGTGCGCCAGCTCGCCGATTGGGGCGCCAACTGCATCAAGATCGAGATGCCGGCGCACATGATGGAAGGCGAGGGGATGGGCGGGCCGCGCGAGGGCTCGGACTTCCAGAACCTGCACCGCAACAAGCGCGGCATGACGCTGAACCTGAAGTCGCCGGAAGGCGTCGCCGTGCTGAAGAAGATGGCGGCGAAAGCCGACGTCGTGGTGGAGAACTTCCGGCCCGACGTGAAGCACCGCCTTGGCATCGACTACGAGGCGCTGTCGGCCGTCAACCCGCGCCTGATCTATGCGAGCATCTCGGGCTTCGGACAGGACGGGCCCTACGCCACCCGCCCCGGATTCGACCAGATCGCGCAAGGCATGGGCGGGCTGATGTCGATCACCGGCGCGCCCGGACAGGGGCCGATGCGCGTCGGCATTCCGGTCGCCGATCTCACCGCCGGCCTGTTCTGCGCCATGGGCATCATGGTCGCGCTGCTCGAGCGCGAGAGCTCCGGCAAGGGCCAGGCGATCGACACGTCGCTGTTGCAGGCGCAGCTCTTCATGCTCGACTTCCAGGCTTCGCGCTGGACCATGAGCGGCGAGGTGCCGGGCCAGGCGGGAAACAATCATCCGACCTCGATCCCGACCGGCGTGTTCAAGACCTCGGACGGCTACATCAACATCGCGGCGACCGGCGGGAAGATGTGGACCGCGATCTGCAAGCTGATCGGCGAGCCGCAACTGGCCGACGATCCGAAATACAACAGCGGCGCCGCGCGGCTGAAGAATCGCGACGAGCTCAACGCCATTCTCGAGGCGCACACCGTGAAGCGTACCAGCGCCGAATGGGTCGACGCGCTGAACAAGGCTGGCGTGCCGTGCGGGCCGATCTACACGGTCGACCAGGCCTTCGGCGACGCGCAGGTCAAGCATCTCGGCATTGCGCGCGGCGTGCGCAATCAGGAGCAGAAGATGATCCACCTCGTGGGCCAGCCAGTCTCGCTCTCGCGTACGCCGAGCGACATCGTGGCGGCGACGCCGCACCTCGGCGAGCACACCGACGAGGTGCTGGCCGAGTTCGGGTTCAGCAAGGACGAGATCGGCAAGCTGCGCGCCGAGAAGACTCTCTAGCGCATGATCCCGAAAAGTGGGTACCGGTTTTCGGATAAGATCATGCGCCAACGGAATAAGAAAGCGAGACGGACATGAACGAGATGGTCAAGACCGACAAGGTGCTCTCCCGCAAGGAGGGCGGCGTCGGATACATCGTGTTCAACAATCCGGAGCGCCACAACGCGATGTCGCTCGACATGTGGGCCGCCACCGGGCGCATCATGGAGGAGTTCAAGAACGACGATTCGCTGCGCGTGGTCGTGCTCACCGGCGCCGGAACGAAGGCATTCGTGTCGGGGGCGGATATCTCGCGCTTCGGCGCGGAGCGCTCCAACGCGGAAGCGGTAGCGCACTACAACGCCACCACGGAAGCGGCGAGCCTTGCCCTCTACACCTATCCCAAGCCCACCATCGCGATGATCCGCGGCTACTGCATCGGCGGCGGCCTCGGGATCGCGATGTGCTGCGACCTGCGCATCGCGACCGAGCAGTCGACCTTCGCGGTACCGGCCGCAAAGCTGGGCCTGGGTTACGGCCACGCGGGCGTGAAGCGGTTGATGGACGTGGTCGGGCCGTCCTTCACCAAGGAGATCTTCTACACGGCGCGCCAGTTCAACGCCGAGGAAGCCAAGACGATGGGACTGGTCAATCGCGTGGTGCCGGACGCCGAGCTCGAGGCTTACGTGAAGAAATATGCCGACACGATCGCCGGCAACGCGCCGCTCACCATCAAGGCGCTCAAGAACGTGGTCGGTGAGCTGCTCAAGGACGAGAGCAAGCGCGACGTCGCCAGTATGGAAACGCTGGTGAACGACTGCTTCAAGAGCAAGGACTACATCGAGGGCCGTGACGCCTTCATGCAGAAGCGCAAGCCGGTGTTCACCGGCACCTGACGATCACAGAATTTCGCCTGTCCGGCGGCCGCAACCTCGCGCTCGACGGCGTGCGCGGCCTCGCGGCGCTGTCGGTCGCGCTCGGTCCCTGCAGGTCGAGATGATCGGCAGCCTCGTGCTCTTCATCGCGTGGCTGTTGTCACGCGACAACCCGGTCAAGCTGTTCATCGCGCAAAGCCTCGCGCTGCTGGTCACGGCACTGCTCGTGCTGCTGCTGCCGAGTATCGTTTTTTCATATCGCGGAATAACAAAGTTCTCGAAATCCCTGCCGCCGCCGCGATCGTCGGCTGCCTCGCGGTGCAGCGCCCGCCACTGCCCGAAAAAGCGCCGATCAGGTTCCTCGCGCGGTCAGCTACCCGTTCTATCTGGTTCATCCGCGGGGCATGACCGGTGCGCTCAATTTCATCGGGCCGCTGCCCGGGATGAATTTCCTGTTTCAGTTCGGTGTTTATGCGCTAGTTTCGCTGCTCATCAGCCTGCCGGTCGCCTGGCTGCTGCACGTGACGGTCGAGATGCCGGCGCTGCGATGGCGCCCGCACATGGGTCGGAAAACCGGCGCTTTCATAATGCCGGAAGACGGCTGCGAGGGAGGGAACGTGGCGTCGGTTGAACTGCGCGGGCTGACCAAGCGCTATGGGGCGAACGCGGTCGTCGACGACGTGTCGCTGCGCATCGAGCACGGCCTGCTGGTGTGCCTGCTCGGGCCGTCCGGCTGCGGCAAGACCACGACCTTGCGGCTGATCGCGGGCTTCGTCGAGCCGTCGGCCGGCGAGATCGTGGTCGGCGAGCGCGTGGTGTCGTCGCCGGCGCGCACGCTGCCGCCCGAACAGCGCAACATGTCGATGATCTTCCAGAGCTACGCGCTGTGGCCGCACATGACGGTGACCGAGAACGTCGCCTACGGGCTGAAGCTGCGCAAGCTCGACAAAGGCGCGATTGCGCAGAAGGTTGCCACGATCCTGGCCGTCACCAAGCTCGAGGCGCTGGCCGAGCGCTATCCGGGGGAGCTCTCCGGCGGGCAGCAGCAGCGCGTCGCGCTCGCGCGCGCCCTGATCGTCGATCCCGAGACCTTGCTGCTGGACGAGCCGCTGTCGAACCTCGACGCCAATCTGCGCGAGGAAATGCGCTTCGAGGTGCGCCGCCTGCACGACGAATATCGCTACACCACGGTGTACGTGACGCACGACCAGTCCGAGGCGATGACCACCGCCGACCTGATCGCGGTGATGAACCTCGGCAAGATCGAGCAGGCCGGCACACCGGAGGAAATCTACAACCGCCCGCGCTCGGAGTTCGTCGCGCGGTTCATCGGCTCGAGCAATGTGGTGAAGGGTTCCGCGCGGGACGCGACTCATCTGGAGGTCGCGGGCGCCGTGTTGCGCTGTATCGGCGAGCCGATGGCCGCCGGCAAGCCAGCCGCGATTTCGGTGCGCCAGCACGAGATCCGCCTGTCGCTCGATCAGGGCGGCGCCGCAAACACGCTTCCCGCAACGGTGATCCGCCACGTCTTTCTCGGCAACAGCCGCGACTATATGGTGGAGCTAGCAGACGGCACGCAGCTGCGCGTGGTGGCGTCGCCGGAGCAGAACGTCCCGCAGGGCGAGAAGGTCTGGCTCGAATTGCCGCCGCAGCGCTGCCGGGTGCTACAAGGCTAGGCGCATGATCCCGAAAAGCATGTCCTCGACCCCGATCGGGGATGTGAAGCGGTTTCGGATAAGATCATGCGCGGGATAGACCGTGGGGCGACGGTGTTAGTCAGAAGAATGATCTGGAGGGAGCTATGCCTGCACGGAGACCGTCCCGTCGCGACATCCTGAAAGGCGCAACCGCGCTCGGCGCCGCCGCGTTCTCGACCCGCGTGGTGGCGCAGGCGCCGGCGGCCGAAGCCCCGACCCCGGCGCTGATCGAGGCCGCCAAGAAGGAAGGCAAGGTCGTCTGGTACACCTCGGTCGATCTGCCGCTGGCCGAGAAGGTCGGCAAGGCGTTCGAGGCGAAATATCCCGGCATCGCGGTGCGCGTCGAGCGTTCCGGTGCCGAGCGCGTGTTCCAGCGGATCGGGCAGGAGGCGGCGAGCAACATCCGCGCCTGCGACGTGGTGAACTCCTCCGACGCCGCGCACATGATCGTGTGGAAGCGCGACGGCTGGCTCGCGTCCTATGTCCCGGAAGATGTCGCCAAGTTCTATCCGGCCGAGCACAAGGACGCGGACGGCACCTTCGCAAGCTTCCGCGTGACGCTCAGCATCATCGCCTACAACACCACGCTGGTGAAACCCGAAGACGCACCGAAGAGCTTCGCCGACCTGCTCGATCCGAAATGGGCCGGCAAGATCATCAAGGCGCACCCCGGCTACTCCGGCACGATTCTGACCGCGACGCACCAGATGGCGCGCGATCTCGGCTGGGAGTACTTCGAGAAGCTCGCCAAGCAGCGCATCATGCAGGTGCAGTCGGCCGCCGATCCGCCCAAGAAGCTCGCGCTCGGCGAGCGCGCCGTGATGGCCGACGGCGTCGAATACGTCGTGCTGCAGACCAAGGAATCCGGCAAGCCGGTGGAGCCGGTCTACGCCAAGGAAGGCTCGCCGCTGATCATCGGGCCGAACGCAATGTTCAAGCAGTGCCCCAACCCGAACGCCGCGCGGCTGTTCCAGAGCTTCTCGTTCTCGCCCGAATGCCAGCAGCTGATCATCGACACCGGCGGTCTGCGCTCGATGCATCCGCAAACGAAAGAGAAGGCCGGGCGCACGCCGTTCAAGGACATCAAGACGATGAAGGACGACGCTGCCGCGGTCGAGAAGCAGAGCGAGGAGATCAAGGCGCGCTACACCAAGCTGTTCAGGGTGTGAGTGCAGTGATGCCACGCGCTCGGTGCAACCCTCTCCCCTTGAGGGAGAGGGTGGCGAGCCAACGGGTCGGCGCGAACGCGCCGCCCGATGATAAACTCCGCGAGCCGGGTGAGGGGTATCGTCCAACTCGTACTGACCCCTCACCCCGCGCCTTCGGCGCGACCCTCTCCCTCAAGGGGAGAGGGTAAGAGGAGTCCGCGGCACGAGAGGTGCCACCCATGAAACTCACCCGCCGCACCTTCCTCGCATCCTCCGCGCTCGCCGCGTTCTCAACGCGCGTCGCCGCCGCGCCGCCGGCCGAGGCCGTTACGCCGGCGCTGATCGAGGCGGCGAAGAAGGAAGGAAAGCTCGCGTTCTACACCGCGATGGACCTGCCGGTGGCGGAGAAGTTCGCCAAGGCCTTCGAGGCGAAATATCCGGGCGTCGCGGTGCGCGTGGAACGCTCCGGCGCCGAGCGCGTGTTCCAGCGCATCGCGCAGGAGCAGGCGAGCAACATCCGCGCCGTCGACGTGGTGAACACCGCCGACGCCGCGCACCTGATCGTGTGGAAGCGCAACGGCTGGCTCGAAGCTTATGTGCCGGAGGACGTCGCGCGTCACTTCCCGGCCGATCATCGCGATCCCGACGGCACCAGCGCGCTCACCCGCGTGTGGCTCTCCTCGCTCGGCTACAACACCAACCTGGTGAAGGCGGAGGACGCACCGAAGAGCTTCGCCGACCTGCTCGATCCGAAATGGGTGGGCAAGATGGTCAAGGCGCACCCGGCCTATTCCGGCACGATCATGACCGCGACGTTCCAGATCGCACGCGACCTCGGCTGGTCCTATCTGGAGAAGCTCGCCAGGCAGAAGATCATGCAGGTGCAGTCCTCGACCGATCCGCCGAAGAAGCTCGCGCTCGGCGAGCGCGCCGTGATGGCCGACGGCAACGACTACAATCTGATCCAGCTCAAGGAGCGCGGCCAGCCGGTCGAGGTGGTGTATCCGACCGAGGGAACGCCGTTCGTCACTGGGCCGACCGCGATCTTCAAGGCGGCGCCGAGCCCCAACGCGGCGCGCCTGTTCCAGAGCTATCTGCATTCGCGCGAGGGCCAGCAATTGCTGGTCGACTTCGCGCGCCAGCATTCGCTGCATGCGCAGGTGACCGAGAAGCCCGGCGCGCGCAAACTGTCCGAGATCAAGCTGATGAAGGACGATGCCGCCGGCGTCGAGGCGCAGGCCGAGGAGATCAAGGCGCGCTATGCGAGGATTTTCGGGGTCTGAATGAGCACCGCCGCCGTTTCCGCCCCGCGCCGCCGCTTCGATCTCTCCTGGCCGATCCTGATCGGCTTTGCGGCGGTGCTGTGCGCGCTGATCGTGCTGCCGATGTCGTGGCTGGTGTTCTACAGCTTCACCGACAAGGGCCGCTTCACGCTCGAGAACTTCGTCAAGCTCGCGACCGACCCGACCTTCACCGCTCCGCTGCTCACCACCGTCATCATCGCCACGTCATCCGCCGTCATCTGCTGCGCGGTCGCTGCCCCGATGGGCTGGCTGGTCGCGCGCACCGACATGCCGCTGCGCCGCACGGTGCGCGCGCTTGTGACCGCCTCGTTCGTCACGCCGCCGTTTCTCGGCGCGATCGCCTGGGAGCTGCTTGCCGCGCCGAATTCCGGCATGCTCAACCAGCTCTACCGCGCCATCATCGGCGATCCGGGCGCCGATCCGCTGTTCGACATCTATTCGCTCGGTGGACTGATCTTCGTCATCTCCTGCTACACCTTCCCCTATGTGTTCGTGCTGGTCGCAAATGCGCTCGACCGCATTCCGGGCGACCTCGAGGATGCATCTTCCATCCTTGGCGGCCGCGCGCTGGTGACGGCGCGGCGCATCACCATACCTCTTGCTCTTCCAGCCTTGCTCGCCGGCGCGCTGGTCGCCTTCCTGCAGGCGATGACGCTGTTCGGCTCGCCCGCGATCCTCGCGATGCCGGCCGGCTTCCACACCATGACGACGAAGATCTGGAGCCTGTTCCAGTATCCGCCCAAGCCTGAGCTCGCCGCCGCCGCCTCGGTGCCGCTGCTCGTGCTCACCGTGCTGCTGCTGCGCGCCGAAGCCATGATCCTCGGGCGCCGCAGCTACGCGGTGGTCGGCGGCAAGCAGGGCGACCCGCGCCTGGTGCAGCTCGGCGTGTGGAAATGGGTCGCACTCGGGGTCGCGCTGTTCGTGTTGATGAATCCGGTGTTCCTGCCCTACGGCGCGCTGCTCAACGCCGCGTTCTCGCCGGTCGCGACGCAACTCGTCACATTCAGCACCGCGACCCTGCACAACATCCATTTCGTGTTCTTCGAGCTGTCGGCCACCAGTCTCGCGCTGAAGAACACGCTCGTCCTCGGCCTGTTGTCGGCGACCGCCGGCACGATCATGGCGGTCGTCATCGCCTACATCACGGCGCGCCGGGCGATCACCGGCTGGCGCGGACTCGCGTTCCTCGCGACCGCCCCGGTCGCGGTGCCGGGCATCGTGCTCGGCGTCGGGCTCTTTCTCAGTTACACCCGGCCGCCCTTCGTGCTGTACGGCACGCTGTGGATCCTGCTGGTCGCATTCGTCACCATCGCGCTCCCGGCCGCCTATCAGCAGCTCCAGTCCGCGTTCCGCGCCGTGAACCCGGATCTCGAGGAGGCGAGCCGCATTCTCGGCGCGACGCGGCTGCAGTCGCTCGGCCACATCACGGCACCGCTGCTGCGCACCAGCGTGATCGCCACCTGGTGCTTCATCTTCGTTGGCGTGATCCGCGAGCTGTCGGCGGCCATTATCCTGTTCACCTCGGAGACAAAGGTCATCTCGGTGCTGATCTTCGACCTCAACGAGTCCGGCGACCTCGGCGCGATCTCGGTGCTCGGTATCTGCATGCTGGTGATCACGTTCGCGGTGGTGATCGCGATCAACCGCATTCCGGGTTTCGGCGGCGCGCGGTTGCGCGGCACATGAGCCAGCTTCCGGATATTGCGGTCGCGGAGCGGCTGGCCGAGCGCATCGTGACGCTCGCGATCCCGGCCGCCGTGCGCGAAAAATGCATCGATCTCGCGGTCGACGTGATCGGGCTCTGCGTCACCGCGCGCAATGAGGACTATGTGCAGGCGACGCTCGCCGCCTGCGACGACGACGGGCCGTGCACTGCGATCGGCCATGCACGCGCTTTGAGCGCCGCAGGCGCGGCGCTCGTCAACGGCACGGCCGCGCATGGCGAGGATTTCGACGACACCTTCGAGGGCGGTCCGGTGCATGCCGGCGCCGTCGTGGTGCCGGCGGTACTTGCCGCGTGCGAGCGGCACAACGGCGACGGCGCGGCGGCGCTGCGCGGCATCGCGATCGGCACCGAAACGCTATGCCGGCTGAGCCTGGTGGTGCCGAAGGCGGTGCACAAGGCCGGCTTCCATCCGACCGCCGTGTTCGGCGCGATGGGTGCGGCCGCCGGCGTCGCGGCGGCGCTGAAACTCGATCGCAAGCAGACCGTCGACGCGCTCGGCATCGCCGGCAGCATGGCGAGCGGCATCATCGAATATCTGGCGGAAGGCACCTGGACCAAGCGCATGCATGCCGGCTGGGCCGCGCAGTCCGGCCTGCGCGCCGCCCTGATGGCGCGCGCCGGATTTTCCGGGCCGCGCACCGTGTTCGAAGGCACGCACGGGCTGTTCCATGGCTTCGCGCACAAGGCCGATGGCAACTACGACGCCCTGCTCGGCGATTTCGGCACGCGCTGGGTGACCGAGACGCTCGCCTTCAAGCCTTATCCCTGCGGGACGATGACGCATCCCTACATTGATTGCGCGCGCCGGCTGTTCGCGCGCGGCGTCAAGCCCGAGGACATCCGCGAGATCCTCTGCGACGTCGGGGAGGGCACGGTGCATCGTCTGTGGGAGCCGCTCGCCGCCAAGCAGAAGCCCGCGAGCGGCTATGCGGGGAAGTTCTCGCAGCCGCATTGCATCGCGACCGCGCTGGTGCATGGCAATGTCGGCTTGAGCGACTTCACCGATGCGGCGGTGAGCGACCCGCGCGTGCTCGGGGTCGCGGCGAAGGTCCGCTACCACATCGACCCGCAGAACCCCTATCCGAACGAGTTCACCGGCCACATCCGCGCGACGCTCGCCGACGGCAGCTTGATCGAGGAGCGCCAGCCGCATTTTCGCGGCGGCGCCAAGGAGCCGCTGACGCGCGCCGACATCGAGGACAAGTTCGCGCTCAATTGCCGTCACGGCGGCTGGGATGACAGGAAAACGACGGCTGCGCTGAAGCTGGCGAAATCGTTGTACGATGGCCGCATCGATCTGAAGGAGCTGAGGTGAGTACCGAGAAGGAACTGTCCGGACGCGTCGCGCTGATCACCGGCGCGGGGCGCAACATCGGCCGTGCGATGGCGAGGTCGCTCGCGGCCGGCGGCGCCGCGGTCGTGGTCAACGTGCGCCAGAACAGGAGTGAGGCCGAGCAGGTGGTCGCCGAGGTCGAGCGCGAGGGCGGCAGGGCGATCGCGGCGGTCGCCGACGTCAGCGACGAGCAGGCGGTGTTCGCGATGGTCGCGGATGCGGCGAAGCAGCTCGGCCGCATCGACTACCTCATCAATAACGCGGCGCTGCGCGGCGAGCGCACCTTCGAGGAGCTGAGCTTCGCCGAATGGCGCACAGTGCTCGGCGTCATGCTCGACGGCGCATTCCACTGCGCCAAGGCCTGCCTGCCGTATTTGAAGCAGGGCGGGGCGGGCGCGGTCGTCAACATCGGGGGCTTAAGCGCACACACCGGCTCGAAGCATCGCGCGCACGTGACCACCGCCAAGCTCGGGCTGGTCGGATTCACGCGGGGCCTCGCGCATGATCTCGCGGGCGACAAGGTGACCGTCAATCTCGTGGCGCCCGGCACGATCGACACCGCGCGCAAGGCCGGCGCCGCCCAGCCGGCGCACCATTTGATCAACAACACGCTGACCGGCGGGCGTGGCGCACCCGAGGACGTCGCCGCGATGGTGCGCTTCCTGTGCGGGCCCGGCGCG
>DATEKY010000351.1:0-5567 GCA_035277225.1 Xanthobacteraceae bacterium | reverse complement strand
CATCCGCGGCACGCCGGACCGCGTCGCCGTTGACGCCGTCGACGAACCCCTGCGACGTCACGCCGAGCGACTGCAGCGTTTGCGCCAGCAGGGATTCGGTTCCGCCGTAGAGCGGCTGGCTGTGCAGGATCACGTCGCCGGTTCGGATGTATGCGAGCAAGGTCGTCGCGATCGCCGACATGCCGCTGGAAAAGACCACGCCGGTCTCGGCCTCCTCGAAGATGGCGAGGCGATCCTCGACGATCTCGCTGTTGGGATGATTGAAGCGCGAATAGACGAGGCCGGCTTCGTCGCCGGCCGGCGGCGTGCGGCGCCCGGACACGTAGTCGAAGAAATCCTGGCCTTCCTCGGCGCTGCGGAACACGAACGTCGAGGTGAGGAACACCGGCGCCTTGACGGCACCTTCCGACAGGCCCGGCTCGTAGCCGTAGCCGAGCATCAGCGTTTCCGGATGCAGCCGGTGATTTCCGATGCGATCCTTGTGATAGCGCCAGGTCGCCATGTCCTGATCTCCGGTCTGAACGAACATGCCAGGATAAGACGAGCGGTTCACCGGCAGCGCAAGGGCGGAGGCCTGGCTTTACCCCCACACACCGTCCGCAAAAGTGCCGCGCCCTTCGAACGCGCCGAACCGGAGAAAGTGCAGCAGCGGATCGGTCTGCGCCGCCGCGACATCCGGGTAATGGCCGAGATAATCCGCCGTGTCGAAATTCACCGATGGATCGCGGCCCTCTTTCCAGCCGAAGTCGTGGTAGTGATCGAGTGGGTTGATGCCGGCGTTCTTCACGTCGGTGTAGGTCGCGAGATAGCCGAGGGTGTCGAACAGCGCGTTCGGATTGCGTCCCTCTTTCCAGCCGACGGTCTGGAAGTGTTGCAACGGGTCGACGCCGGCCGCGGCGACGTCCGGGTTGTGCTGAAGATAGTACGCATAGTCGAAGCCGTTGTCGGCGATCACCGTGCCGGGAAACGGCTGGCGGCCCTCCTGGGCGCCGGTCCGCAGGAACTGCGCCAGCGGATCGACGTGCGCTGCGGCGACGTCCGGATTGGCGGCGAGATATTTCGCCGGGTCGAACGTGGTCGACGGCGTTCGGCTCTCGCGCCAGCCGCTCTGGTCGAAGTGCACCAGCGGATCGACTGCGGCGGCAGCCACGTCGCGGTAGGCGGCGAGATAGATTTGCGTCGAGAAGAACGCGCTCGGATCGCGGCCTTCGTGCCAGCCGCTCTGATGATAGTGCTGGTTGGCATCCGCGTGCGCGGTCCAGACATCGTGGTAGTGCGAATAGTAGAACAGGTCGTCGACCAGCGGGTCGGCGTCGTTGTTGTTGACGGTGCCGTCGGTGAACACGAACACCTCGACGCCTGTCAGCACGGTGTGGCTCGACGCCGTGTCGATGATCGTCTGGTTGCCCGAATAGGTCACCGTCGCATCGACCAGCTTGAACGCGAAGACGGCCGTGTCGACGCCCATCCCGCCGTTGACCTGCGAACTGCCGGTCGCGACGTTGAAGCTGTCGTCACCGCCCGTGCCGCCGAACTGGCGGACATTCACCGCAAGGCTGACGGTCGCGACATTGCTGGCGAGCGCGCCGTCGTTGGCCTTGAAGGTGAAGCTGTCCTCACCGGTGAAGGCCGCCGCCGGCACGTAGGCGAAGCTGCCGTCCGGATTGACCGTGGCGGTGCCATGCGCCGCCTGGCTCACCAACGAATAGGTGAGCGAGACGCTGTCGACGTCGTTCGCGATCAACTGGCCGGTGATGGTGTCGTTCGAGGTGCCGCTCGCCGAGCCGTTCGACGCCACCGGCGCCTCGTTCAGCGAGGTCAGCACCACGTCGTTGGCGTTGGTCCCGCCGCGGTAGGTGATCGAGAAGCGGTTGGCGCCGGCCGTCACGATCGCGCCTTCGGGGAGCCCGGCAAAGGTCCCGGAGATCGGGTCGGTGCCGTCGTTGTCGACGATCACGAAGGCCGCGCCGGTCGGCGGGCTGTAGCCGCCGAGCAGCGCGACGTCGAGCGTGGCGCCGCCGAGGCTGACACTGCCGGTGACGTTGAGGCGGTCGAACTGGTCGGGGCCGGGGGCCGGGAGGGGGCGGGCGATCTCGATCTCGAGGGTCGCGCCCGCAACGAGCGAGAGCGCCTGGGTCGAGAGCGTGCCGTAGGTGACCCGCAGTTCGGGCACGCCGAAGGAGGGCCCCGGTGCGAGCGTGCCGCCGTTCTGGACGCTGACGGTGCCGACGGTGCCCGATCCGCCGAAGTTCGCGCCGCTCTCGACCGTCGTCGCGCTGATGATCGAGCCGATCACCAGCAGCGTGCCGGCACTGACCGTGGTGGCGCCCGTATAGGTATTGGCGCCGCCGAGCGCGAGCATTCCGCTGCCGACCTTGGTGAGCGCGCCGCCGGTGCCGCCTGCAGCGCCGCCGTCGCTGATGACGGCGCTGACGCCGGTCGTCAGGTTGTTGCTGCCGACCGTCAGCGTATTCGATCCGAGCCGGAAAAAGCCGTTTCCCTCGATCCCGCCGGCGGTGAGCTGATGCAGGCCGCCCGGACCCGACGTGTCGCTGAAGTCCACGATGGGAGACTTCTCCCGATCGTTGGCGAAATGCGCCTGGGCCGGATCGCTGTTGTCATGGAATGCGATCGTGCCGCCAATGCCCGTCAGATATGCGCTGCCCGCGCTGGCGTCGTCATTGAAATCAATGCGAGCGTTGCCGAAGGGATTGCTGATCGTGATGTCGGCGCTTCCCGCGGTGCTGCTACCCTCGAATGAAAGCTGGCTGGTATTACGGATGATCGCGTTGTCGGCCGAGCTCGAATCGACAAAGCTCAACGACGTGTCGAATCCAAGCTGGATCGTCGCGCTGCCGGCCTTGCTCGTGTCGTGGAAGACCGCGGCTGCGAGGAAGTTCGAGAAGCTGTCGCCGATGTTGATCGTCGCTCGATCTGCGGTGCTGAGATCCCAGAAGTGCAAACTCGAACTTGCGTCGACGGAAAAGAAGGCGCCCCCGGCGGAGCTGCTGTTGTGGAATTGAAGCGTTGCCGCGGTCAGCGAAGTGCCGCCGCCGATTGTGAAGATTGGGCTGATCGCGGTGGCACTGTCGAGGATGCCGGCGCCGACGATATCGAAGGAGGGACTCGCGGGATTCTGGGGGCCCGCTATTGTGAACTTGTAAAACACAAACGGTGGACCGACGGCCGGGAACACGAGTGCGCCGATCGAGGTATTCGCCGCGATCGTCAGCGTCGCGGTGTTCGTCGGGCCGAAGTTCGCCGTGCCGTCCGGTACCGCGGCGGGCGACCAGTTGGCTGCGGCGTTCCAGTCGCCCGATGTCGGACCGAGCAGCCACGTCGCGTCAGCCATCGTCGCTTCCTGCACAGCCGCCACGGTTCGCAGCCTTCATCTGACGAACTTAGCCGACTGTGTTGGGAACCCAAAGGAAATCACGTTCCTTGTCGTTCGCGCCGCCGCCCGCCATGATGTCGCACGAACTTGTCCGGGCCAGCCGGGATCACGGGAGGGAACTTCATGCGCCGCGCGCTTGTCCGCACGCTCGTTGTCATCGCGGCTCTGGCTGCTGTTCCCGCCGCCCGCGCCGAAGTTTCCGAAGTGCGCCTGTCCAAGCAATACGGGCTGCCGTATCTGCCCTTCATGGTGATGGAACAGCACTCGTTCCTGGAGAAGCAGGCCGAGAAGCAGGGCGTGGCGCTGAAGGTGCAGTGGACCACGCTGTCGAACGCGAGCGCCATGATGGAGGTGATCCTGTCCGGTCAGATGGATTTCATCGCGCCGGGCCTGCCGACGCTCGCGACGATGTGGGACAAGACCGTCGGCACCGCGAACGAGATCCGTGCGCTGTCGGCGGTGCAGTCGATGCCCTACGTACTGGTGACGCGCTCGCCGAACATCAAGTCGATCCGCGACTTCACCGACAAGGATCGCATCGCGCTCCCGGCCGTGAAGCTCACCGGTCACGCGATCGCGCTGCAGATGGCGGTCGCCAAGGAGTTCGGCCGCGAGCAGTACGACAAGCTCGACCCGATCACGGTGTCGCTGTCGCATCCGGACGCGACCGCCGCACTTCTCGCCGGCAAGTCGGAGATCACCGCGCATTTCGCCAGCTCGCCGTTCTATTACATCGAGCTCGCGACGCCCGGCATCCACAAGGTGCTGCATTCCTATGAGGTCGCGGGCGGGCGGCATACCAACGGCGTGCTGATGACGACGAAGAAATTTTATGAGGCCAATCCGAAGGTGTCGGCGGCCGTCGTCGCGGCGCTGGAGGAATCCAACGCGTGGATCAAGGCCAACCCGCGCAAGGCTGCCGAGATTTACATCGCGATGACCAAGGAGAAGCGCTCGACCTTGGACGAGATCGAGAAAATGGTGACCGATCCGGACGTCGACTACACCACGACTCCGATCAACGTGATGAAGTTCGTCGAGTTCATGAACCTCGCCGGCACGGTGAAGAAGAAGCCAAGTTCGTGGAAGGACCTGTTCTTCCCGACCGCCTATGGGATGAACGGGAGTTAGGCGCGATCCTCATGGTGAGGAGCGCCGCATAGCGGCGCGTCTCGAACCATGGCCGGGGCGACGGCGGAGCGTTTGGCCATCCTTCGAGACGCTCGCTTCGCTCGCTCCTCAGGATGAGGGCTGGTGCGCCGCCCCACCGAAATACGCCCGCTCCAGCCGGTGCGGCAGGTCGGCTTCGCTGGTCGCCGCCTCGAGCACGATCGAGCCGCGCGCGAGCGCATAGACACGGTCGGCGAGCGCCAGCGCCTTCTCGACCAGCTGCTCGACCAGCAACACCGCGGTTCCGCTCTCGCGCAGGCGGCGCACCACGACGAACACGCGGTCGACCAAGACGGGCGAGAGCCCGGCGGAAGGCTCGTCCAGCATCAACAGCCGCGGGCGGCGCACCAGGCCCTGCGCGACCGCCAGCATCTGCTGCTGGCCGCCGGAGAGGGCCACCGCGCGCTCGTGGCGCTTCGCGGCAATCTCGGGAAAGTAGCCGAGCGCCTCCTCGACGCGGGCTGCGCGCTCGCCGCGCGGCAGGTCGTAGGCCGCAAGCAGCAGATTATCGAGCACGCTGAGCTGCGTGAACACGCGATGCCCCTCGATCACGTGCACCAGCCCGGCCTTGGTGCACTCGCGCGGACCGGCGCCCGCCAAGTCGCGCCCGTCGAAGGAGAGGCCGCCCGACCACGGCAGCAGCCCCGACACGGCGCGCAGCAGCGTGGTCTTGCCGGCGCCGTTCGGCCCGAGCAGCGCCACCACCTCGCTCGCAGCCACCGTGAGGTCGACGCCGCGCAGCACGCCGATCTTGCCGTAGCCGGTGGACAGCGAAGAGATGCGCAGCAGCGGCTTACCCGCCGAGATAGGCATTGACCACCTCCCGGTGCGAACGGATCTCGGCCGGCGTTCCCTCGGCGAGCTTCTTGCCGAGGTTGAGCACGGTCACGTGGTGGCAAATGTCGAAGATCAGATCGGCGTGGTGCTCGACCAGCAGCACGCCGGTGCCGGTCTGCGCGACCGCGGACAGTAGCGCGCCGAGCCGCCTGATCTCTTCGGCCGA